>NZ_JANSHJ010000007.1:96356-96985 GCF_047502615.1 Synechococcus sp. W60.3
GGAACTGGTAGGCCCTATCTATGGGCCGCTGCTGATCCTGGCTTCTCCTGGCTTTATCATTCCCATCGTTGCGGAGCTGATCCCGCTTGCCGGGGGGATCCTCAACTTGGCCTATGGCCTGATCGGCCTGCCCATCCTGGCAGGGGCAGCCTTTTGGCTGGTGGATCAGCACTTGAAGCAGCGCACTCCTCCCCTGGGCAACAGTCTGGATCGGGCTGTCTCTAGGGCAGTGCCTCTGGTATTCGGCAGCATCCTGCTGGTGCTGATTGTCTCGCTGGGGATGCTGCTGCTTGTACTTCCCGGCATCTACTGGGGGATAAGGCTGGCTTTCACGCTCTGCGCGATTGTCCTGGAAGACAAAGGGGCCACAGAAGGGTTGGGCTACAGTTGGAACCTCGTCAGGGGCCGTTGGTGGGGGGTGTTTTGGGCATTTCTGGCTGTGGCCTTGATCTTCGGCATCGCGATCCTGATGATTTCGTTTTTTGTTGGGGGGATCCTGGGAGCTACCCTAGGTGCGGCTGTGGTTGGGAATGCTGCCGCCACGGCAGTTGCGCCTATCCTCGATATCTATACAGTGCTCCTGTTCCGATCCCTGCAGCAGCTGCAAGCGCAAGCAGCGTAGTTTGGCT
>NZ_JANSHJ010000008.1:0-93698 GCF_047502615.1 Synechococcus sp. W60.3
GGCGTGGTCTTGTTCGGGGCAGTGCCGGCGGTGGAGCTGCTGCAGTTTGCTGCTTTGACCGACATCGTAGAGGGGCTGTTGGTCATTTCCGGGCGGGTGCTCATCGGCGCCTTAGTGTTTGGGATCGGTCTTTACCTATCCAATTTGGCCCATTCCATGATTAAGAGCCTCGGCAACCCCTCCTCAGGAGTGCTGGCCCAGGCGGCGCGGGTGGCCATTTTGGTTTTCGTTGGCGCCATGGCCCTGCAGCAGATGGGCGTAGCCACCGATATTGTGGTGCTGGCCTTTGGCCTGGTGCTGGGCGCCATTGCTGTGGCTGTGGCTTTGGCTTTTGGCTTGGGAGGTCGCGATGTGGCTGCCGAGCAGATCCGGCAATGGCTCAAGCGGGAGTGAGAGCCTCGCTGGGTGAGCCTCTAATAAAATTGCCCCGCCTGGCATATGGGCGGGGTTATTCCTTCGACTCTGGGCCAACCTAAACTGGCTCTGGAACTTTGGCTTCTTCTGCTGCTGTTTCTTGCACTACAATCTTGCCCCGGAACACAACATAGTTGTAGATGTTGTAGGACAAGATCACCGGAATCAAAAAGCCAATAAAGGTGAGCATAAACACCAGCGAACTGGGAGAAGCTGCCGCCTCGTAGATGGTAACGCTGGGAGGAATGATGTTGGGGAAAATCATGAACCCCAAGCCGATAAAAGAAAGGGCAAAAATGAGAAAGGTGTAAACCAAAGGGCTATTTTCCTCTCGGCGGCGCAAGCTGCGCAGCAACAGAGCCACCAACAAAAGCCCCAAAAGGGGGATTGCAGCAAAGATATAGAAAAGAGGCGGCGAGAAAAGCTGGGAGCGCGCCTGCTCCGACATAATGGGGATGCTGATGGTAATAAACACTGCCCCCAGCAAAGTTGTCAACGTGGCGATGGTGGCTGTCCTGTAATAGGTTTTCTGGATTTCCCCAGTGGTTTTCACAATCAAGTAAGCAGAGCCGATCAAAACATACCCCTGGATGAGGGTAAGAGCCACCAACAGCGTGCGCCAGGTCAGCCAATCCCAGGGGCTGCCGGCAAAGTGGCCGGCTTCGTCCACTTGGATCCCTTCGAAGACGCTGCCCAAGGCAAATCCCTGGCCCAAGGCTGCCAAAAAGCTGCCCACCCCGAAGGCGATGTTCCACACCAGCTTGTTGTCGGCGTTTTCCCGAAACTCGAAGGAAACGGCCCGCAAGATCAGGCCCACCACCATGATCACCAAGGGTATGTAGAGGGCATTGAGAATGGTGGCGTAGGCGAGAGGAAAAGATCCAAATAGGGATCCCCCCATCAACACCAGCCACGTCTCGTTGGCATCCCAAACATTGCCCAAGCTGGTCATGAGAATGCTGCGGCGCGTCTCGCTGGAAGCCGTCAGGGAAAGGATGCCAACCCCCAGGTCAAATCCATCGAGCAGAACATAGAGAAAGAGGAATAGACCGAGGATAAAAAACCAGACTTGAGGCAGAAACTGCTGCAAAGGCTCGAAGGATTCCATGGTCCTTCCCTCCGCTTTAGGTATTCCTAGCCAGGCCAGTTCGAGACAGTTCCAACTGCGATGTCGCCTGAGCACTGGCACTACCGAGCTTCCGCCGGACGGCGATCCGGCTCGTGGCGAGCAGGCTCGATCACGATCACCGGCCGGGTTGCTGGAACGGGGGCAGGCAGCTCCAGGTTAGGCCCTTTGCGGATGATGCGGCTGCCGAAGTAAAGAGCGGCCACGAAAAACACGGTGTACAAAGCAGTTAGGCCGACCAAGGAAAACAGCACCTCTCCGGGGGGCAGCGGTGAAGCCGCTTCTACGGTGCGCAGTTGCCCGTACACAATCCAGGGCTGCCGGCCAACACAGCGGACAATCCAGCCAGCCTCGACGGCAATGTAGCCCAAGGGGCCGGCAAAGACCCAAGCCCACATCAGCCACTTTTGCTGAGGAAGGGCCTCTGCCGACAGTTTGCCCCTCAACCACTGGATCAAGGTAGCCCCCACGAGCCCGGCCATAAAGAAGCCAATGGCCACCATCGTCCTAAGGGAGTAGTAGATGAGGCCAATCATGTGAGGGCGATTTTGGGGATCCCAAGCTTTCAGGCCCTGCACCGGTCGATCCAGCCTGGGCTTGAACTCGAGCAGGTAGCCCAGCGCGCCGGGGATCTTCACCTCCCACTCGTTGCGCTCCTCACGCTCATTGGGCAAGGCAAACAGGCTCCAGTCCGCCCTCTCGCCGGCGGGGAGCGTCTCCCACTGGGCCTCCATAGCCGCCAGCTTGGCCGGTTGATAGCGATACACTTGCTCCGCGCTCAAGTGGCCAATAAACACCTGCAGAGGGGCCACCACCAGCGCCATCACCAGGACCACTTTGAGGGAGCGGGAAAAAAACTCGCTGTGCCGCCGGTTGAGAATGTACCAGGCGCTGATGCCACCGATGACAAACAAAGAGGTTTCCAAAGTGGCAAAAAACATGTGCAGAAAGCTATTGACCATGAAGGGATTGAAAATGGCCTGCAGGTAGTCACGTACCACGAACTTCCCATCGACAAATACCCCCCCCTGCCGGCGTCTGCAGCCAAGAGTTAGCCGTCAGGATCCAAAAGGTAGAGAGGTTGGAGCCGAAGGCCACTAAGATTGTCGAGATCCAGTGAATTACTGGCGGCACCCGCTCCCAGCCAAACAGCATGATCCCCAGGAAGCTGGCCTCCAGCATAAAGGCCATCGTGCCCTCAAATCCTAGGATGGTTCCAAAGAAGTCGCCCACCGCCTCAGAGAAAGGGGCCCAGTTCATGCCAAACTGAAAGGCCATCGGCAAGCCTGAGGCCACGCCAAGGCCAAAGTTTAACACATAGATCTTTGACCAGAAGCGAGCGTGGCGATAGTAATCTAGATTGCGAGTTTTCAGCCAAAGTCCTTCAATTACAACAAGATAGATGGACATTCCTGTTGTTAAAACCGGCCATAGCATATGAAACATGGCCGTGAGGGCAAACTGTAGTCGAGAAAGGGTGACGGTGTCTAGAAACATAATTTTCCCTAAGCTTGGAGGGTTGTAATGAGTACAGCTTTACAACTTTAGGAGATCTATTTTCCGCTGCTCCTAGGGTTACATCTTGGGCAAGACAACGCGCAGGCTGTTCAAGTCTAAAGGTTAACTTTAGAATCCTGGGAGTGCCAGCTTTTTCCTGTAACATGGGATACAAAAAATCTCAGCCCTGGAGCATCGGCCTGGCAGCCTCAAGGCTGGTAGCCAACTAACTTTCCCACTCCGGAAAGGGCTTGTTGAGGTTTCCAGCGGCTACAAATGCCAGAATTGGGATCCCGGCTTGAGTTTGCAGTTTGCGGTGGAAAGATGTCGTTTATCCCACTGGTGCACTTTCTTGCCCAATCGGGCTTGGTGCAAGAGTTGGCCGCCCGGCTGAGATCCCAGCGACGAGCTGCTTTGCAGGGAGGGGGGCGGATTGCCAAGGGGTTGATCGCCTCGGCTTTGGCCCAGCAGGAAGGGAGATCCCTATTGGTGGTTACCGCCACGCTGGAAGAGGCGGGCCGCTGGACAGCCCAACTGGAGGGCATGGGCTGGGAGAGCGTGCAGCTTTATCCCACCTCCGAGGCTTCCCCCTATGAGCCGTTTGACCTGGAGCCAGAGTTGGTGTGGGGACAATTTCAGGTGCTGGCCGACTGTCTCCAGGGCAGAAAGGGCATGGCCATTGTGGCCACGGAGCGGGCCATACAACCCCACCTTCCCCCACCAGAGGTGTTTCAGTCTTTCTGCCTCAAGCTGGAACCCGGCGCGGAGCTGTCGCCGCAGCAGTTGGGGCAGCAGTTGACCCGGCTGGGCTATCAGCGGGTCAGCCTGGTGGAAAGTGAGGGTCAGTGGAGCCAAAGGGGCGATATTCTCGATATTTTCCCGGTGGCCTGCGAATGGCCGGTGCGCCTGGAGTGGTTTGGCAATGAACTGGAGCGGCTGCGGGAGTTTGACCCGGTGAGCCAGCGCTCTCAAGACGGGATCCCCCATGTCTGGCTAACTCCCACCGGCTACGGGCCCATCCTCTGGCCAGCGCTGCAGGAAAAGGCGGATTGGCTCTCCCCAACCCTGCGGCAGCAGTTGGAGCAGTCGCCCACCCCCCCGGAGGGCTTGCGCCGTTTTCTCGGCCTGCTCTACACCCCTCCCGCCAATCTGCTCAGCTATCTGGATCCCACCACCCTCATCCTGATCGACGAGCCAGAGCAGTGCCAGGCCCACAGCCAGCAGTGGCTCTACCACGCCCAAGAACAGTGGAAACAGGCCCAGGTTGCGGAGCCGGCTCTGCAGCCCTTTCACCGCCCCTTTGATCTCAAGGCTCCCGACTGGGATCCCTTCCCCTGCCTGTTGGCCCGCACCTTTGCCCCTGCTGGCGAAGCCGAAGCTGCCCTTGACCTAAAAAGCCGGCCTGTGCCTACTGCTCCCCACCAGTTTGGATCCCTGGCCAAAACCCTGCGCGAGTACCGCAAGCAGCAGTTGCGGGTGTGGATCCTCTCCGCCCAGCCCTCCCGCACGGTGGCCTTGCTGCAAGAACACGACTGCCCGGCCCAGTACGTGCCCAACCCCAAAGATTTTCCAGCCATTGAACGCCAGCTTCAGTCCTACACGCCAGTGGCCCTGAAGTACTCCGGCTTGGCTGAGCTGGAGGGGTTCCTGCTGCCCACGCTGGGGTGGGTGGTGCTCACCGACCGGGAGTTTTTCGGCCAGCACAGCCTCGCCACTCCCACCTATGTGCGCAAGCGCCGCCAGGCCAGCTCCCGCCAGGTGGATCCCAACCTGCTCAAGCCGGGGGATTTTGTTGTCCACAAGGCCCATGGCATCGGCCAGTTCTTACGGCTGGAAAGCCTCACCATTGGCGGCGAAACCCGAGAATACCTGGTCATTCAATACAGCGATGGCTTGTTGCGGGTGGCTGCCGACCAGGTCAACTCCCTCTCGCGCTACCGGGCCAGTGGAGATGGGCCCCCTGCACTGCACAAAATGTCCGGCAGCACCTGGGAAAAGACCAAGCAAAAAGTCAAAAAGAGCCTGCGTAAAGTGGCCCTTGACCTGCTGCAGCTCTACGCCAAGCGGGCCGAACAGGAGGGCTATGCCTTCCCGCCCGATTCTCCTTGGCAACAGGAGTTTGAGGAGTCTTTTCCCTATCCTCTAACACCGGATCAAATTCGCGCCGTCCAGGAGATCAAGCGGGATATGGAGTCTCCCCGCCCCATGGATCGGCTGCTGTGCGGGGATGTGGGTTTTGGCAAAACGGAAGTGGCCATCCGCGCCATTTTCAAAGCCGTAACCGCCGGCAAACAAGTTGCCCTTTTGGCGCCAACCACCATTCTCACTCAGCAGCACTACCACACCCTCAAAGAGCGCTTTGCCCCCTACCCCATTCAAGTGGGCCTGCTCAACCGCTTCCGCACTCCCGAGGAGAAAAAAGAGATCCTGGCCCGGCTTAAAAGCGGCGAGCTGGACGTAATTGTAGGCACCCACCAACTTTTGGGCAAAGACGTGCAATTTCGCGATTTGGGCCTCTTGGTGATTGACGAGGAGCATCGCTTTGGCGTCAACCAAAAAGAGAAGATCAAGCTCCTCAAAACCCAGGTGGATGTGCTCACCCTTACGGCTACCCCTATTCCCCGCACGCTGTATATGGCCTTGTCAGGGTTGAGGGAAATGAGCTTGATCCAAACTCCGCCTCCGTCGCGGCGCCCGATTAAAACTCACCTTTCTCCCTACAATCCTGAGGTCATTCGCACGGCTATCCGCCAAGAGTTGGATCGCGGCGGGCAAGTCTTTTATGTGGTCAACCGCATTGAAGGGATCGAAGAGACCAGCGCCAAATTGCGGGAATGGGTGCCCGGTGCCCGCATTGCCATTGCCCATGGGCAGATGCCGGAAGGGGAGCTGGAAGCGACCATGCTGGCTTTTAACAGCGGAGAAATCGATATCTTGGTCTGCACCACCATTATTGAATCCGGTTTAGATATTCCCCGTGTCAACACTATTTTGATCGAAAATGCCCAGGAGTTTGGTCTGGCTCAGCTTTACCAATTGCGAGGACGGGTGGGCCGGGCCGGGATCCAAGCTCATGCTTGGCTGTTCTACCGAGAAGATGGCATCCTCACCGAAGAGGCCCGCAAGCGCCTGCAGGCCATTCAGGAATTTACCCAACTGGGATCCGGCTATCAGTTGGCGCTGCGGGACATGGAAATTCGCGGCATTGGCAACCTCTTGGGAACTCAGCAATCCGGACAACTCAACGCGGTGGGCTTTGATCTCTACTTGGAGATGTTGCAAGAGGCGATTCGAGAAATTCGCGGCCAAGAGATCCCGCAGGTGGAAGACACGCAAATTGACCTCAATATAACGGCCATGATCCCGCAGAGCTATATCCCTGACGAAGATCAAAAGATGCAGGCCTATCGCCAATTGGCGGCTGCCGGCTCTCGGGTCGAACTGTTGCAAATTGCCCAGGAATGGCAGGATCGCTTTGGCCCCTTGCCCAAGCCCACCCAGGAGCTGCTGCGGGTGATGGAGCTGAAGATTTTGGCCCGCACGCTGGGCTTTTCCCGCATTAGGCCGGCCAAGGAGCATGTGCTTTTGGAAACCCCCATGGAGGAGCCGGCCTGGAACCGCCTCAAGGAAGCCCTGCCGGCCCATTTGCAGTCTCGCTTTGTCTATCAGCCGGGCAAGGTGACGGTGCGGGGCCTGGGAATGGTGCCTGCGGCCCAGCAACTGGAGAACCTTTTGCAGTGGCTGGACAAAATGAGCTTGGCCCTGATGGAAGCCCGGATCCCAACAGCCACCTAGTCCTGGCTGCGGGGGGGCTGGGCTCTGCCGTGAGAAACTGGGATGGATGGCCGGCCCTTCTCGGGTGGAACTTTTGCACTCCCTTTTGCCTCGTGTTTGCCCCATGAAGGTTCTAGAAGCCCACCACCTTCAGAAAACCTACCGGCAGGGGGGCAAGGAGGTTCGGGCAGTGGTGGATGTCTCCCTGGCGATTGCGGCAGGGGAGATCCTGGCTTTTCTGGGGCCCAACGGGGCCGGCAAGACCACCACCATCAAGATGATCGCCGGGCTGATCCAGCCCGATGCCGGCAGCGTGCGCATCCTGGGGCGGGATCCCCACGCCGATCCGGGTGCGCTGGCCCAGGTGGGAGCGGTGCTGGAAGGCAATCGCAACCTCTACTGGCGGCTTACCCCCTTGCAAAACCTGGAGTACTTTGGCGTGCTGCGGGGGTTATCCCCCAGAACGGCTCGCCAACGGGGGGCAGAGCTGCTGGAGACCTTTGGCCTGGGGGAGAAGCGGGATGTTGCCGTGCAAACCCTTTCGCGGGGTATGCAGCAGAAGGTGGCCATTGCTGTTGCCCTTCTGCACCAGCCGGCTCTGCTGTTGCTGGATGAGCCTACCTTGGGGTTGGATGTAGAAGCCGCCCAAGCGGTGAAATCCTTGATCCGCCAAATTGCCGCTTCAGGTCGGGCCATTCTCCTCACCACCCACCAACTGGATATAGCCGAGGCGCTCTCAGACCAAGTGGCTGTGATCGAGCGGGGGATAATTATTGCCCAAGCTCCCACGCAGGAGATGATCCGGCAGTTTGCCGGCGCCGCCGGCTCTTACCGGATTGAGTTGGAGCAGAAGCTGGATCCCAGCCGGGCGGAACGCCTGGCCCAGCAAGGGGTGGAGATCCTGGGATCCCATCAGCTGCGCTTCAGCGGCTCCTCGGAGACTTTGTATCAGGTGCTGGAGATCCTCAAGCCCTTGCCCTTGCTCAGGATCAAGCGCGAGGAAGCGGATCTCACCCACATTTTCCTCAAGCTGTTGAAAAGGAGAAGGGAGCAGGGATGAGGCCACTGCTGTACCTATTTTGGGCCGAGCTGAAGCGGGCCTGGATCCAGTACATCCGCTATCCGGCAGAAGCCCTGGGCGGGATCCTGATCACCACTTTTTTCTTCTATGCCCTCTTTGCCGGCGCTCAGTATGTGGCGGGGCCGGCCTCGCAGTTTGGACAACGGCTGGATGCGGTGGTGATTGGCTATGTGCTCTGGACGCTGGTCATTTTTGTGGTCAACGACATCGCCCTCAACCTGCAGGTGGAAGCCCAGACAGGCACCTTGGAGCAGGTGTTGCTCTCGCCATTTTCGGCAGCCACTCTCTTCTTGGCACGGGCTTGTGCCAGCTTGGTGTTGCGCTTTTCCATTGTCGTCGTCATTCTGGGCGTCATCTTATTGCTGACGGGCAGCCGGTTGCGGTTTCCCCCTGCTCTGGTGTTGCCGTTGGCGAGCGTGGTGCTGGGGGCCTATGGCTTCTCGTTTTTGCTGGGATCCGCCGCCTTGATTTGGAAGCGCATCCAACAACTGTTGATCCTCAGCCAATTTGGCCTGCTGTTTCTGTTGGCCACCCCCACAGAAGAGTGGTCGGGATCCCTGAAGTGGCTGGGGCAGATGCTGCCCATGACGGCGGGGGCCGGCTTGCTGCGAGATGTGATGGTGCGGGAGGCGGGTTTGGATCCCTTGCGGCTGCTCATGGCTCTGGCCAGCGGCGTGTTCTACTTCGCCTTGGGGCTGCTGGCCTTTCGCCGGGCGATGCAGCTAGCCAAACAGCGCGGCATCCTGGGATCCCAGTAGGACGTTGTCAGAGGGAGCGTCGGTCGCCAGGGGAGCGCAACAGGTGAGGGAAGTGGTACTCCACGGCGCCGGTGGTTAGGTTGTTCTCGGGGGAGGCGATGCCCCGGCGGCTCAGCTCTCGCAGCGCCTTTTCAATCTCGTCAAAATCAGCAGGCAGTTCGATGGCGATCTCCGAGAGGGTGAGGATCCCCTGCCGCTGCTGCGCCAGCCGCAGAATCTCCCGCATCAAAGCCTGACCCTTCAAAGGCTGAGGCGGCGCCGAGACCCCCTTGGCGGGAGCCGGAGAGGGGCGGATCCCCTGCAAGACGGCCAGCTTGAAGTTGTGGTCGTCCACCATGCCTGGGATCAGAAACAGGTCGATCAACTGGCCAAAGCCCAAGAGCCCAAAGGTCAAAAGCCAGAGAAGGCCCGTCACAGTCTTGCCCAAGTAGAGGCGATGGACACCGCAGATGCCGAATATGCCCAGCGCCCAGAGGAGCATGACTCTAGTCAATAATAAGCTCAACTATACTGAAAATAATGTATAATATGTTCAGTACGGATTACTACCAGTTGATCTTTCTGTTTACTTTCGAGTCTGCCAACATGGTAGCCAAAGCAAAGCAGAAAATTGGTAGTAAGACGACACGGAAACTGCGCTTTGGGTATTCTACTCAAAGCTTTGCGGGATACCGCCATTCTGTTTGGACTCCGTCCCGCTAACGCGAATGGAAACAAGCAGAATGCTATCGCTGCATAGTTGAACAGTGATGTTCAGCAGTGTTCAGTGTAAATGTATCAGATAGGCAATACCGACCGATTTGGGCTCGGCGGGGAGCAGCAGGTAGCGAGAGCTCATAGGGACTCGTCCAGAAGAGGTGGGGCAGGTAACCCTAGTCTGCCATCTTTTGCGTTGGACAACCCTCCTTCCCCTGTCCTAAAAAGCAGGCCTGGATGTGGCCTCAAGCAGAAAAGAGCCTGAAAATGGGATCCAACCCTTCCATCTTGCAAAACTTCGTCACACTGAGGAAGCGGGGGTCACGCCTACCGAAGGCCAAGGAAGCTCGATGCTTGAGCCCATCTTGATCGGGTTGAGTGCTGTGCTCTGGGGCCTCCTCTGGGGCTACGCCACGCTGCTGGTCCTGCTGGTGAACTTCAAAGAACAGGGATCCGTTTACGCCTACCCCATGCAGGCCGTGCTGGATCGCTTTGTGGAATCGCTGGGGCTGGGCTGGCTTAAGGATCTACATGCCATGCAACTGCAGCCGCTGCGCCGGATTAGCTACGCCCTCTTTGCCGCCGTTACCCTGGGCGTCGTCTTGATGCTCTGGGTCTTGGGGTAAGAGGCCTCCTCAACAATCCTGGGTCTGCCCCCGAGGGAGATGGAAAATAGACTGCAGCTTTTTCAGGCAAGCCTGGATCTGGGCCATCTCTTCTGGATCCAACTTCTGAAAGCGCTCCTTTAGGTAGGCCACATGGGCCGGGAAAACCTGCTCAAACAGTTTTTCCCCCTCTTCGGTAAGCACGATCTTGAAGCAGCGGCGGTTTTCTGGGGGTACCTCGCGGCGCACCAACCCCTTCTGCTCCAGGCGATCCACGATCCCGGTCAGCGTCCCCTTAGTAACCAGTGTCTTCTGGGCCAGGACATTCATCGTCAGGCCGGGGGTGTTGCCGAGGGTTACCAACACGTCAAATTGGGGGGCAGTCAGCCCCATCTGCCGAATGTGAGCGCCGGCGTAATTTTCAAAGGCTTGGTAAGCCCGTGCCAGATCCCTCAGCAGCCCCAAAAAAGGCTCCCGCGCCGCCACCACCGAGGGCTTGAGGGCCTCGCCTTGGGGAAGCGGAGAGGACAGAGACTCAGCAGAACTGGGCATCGCTGCAGATCGTCGAACGAGACTAATCCATCCGACAAGAACAGTTTTGGCTTCATGATAGCCGACTGCAATATAGTCCTAATGCAAATTGACGGCCATTACGCCAACTCCATGAAGCTATTCCATCCCAAGGCAGCGTACAAGAGCTCTCTCCATATCCAGAGGGGGCTTAGGGAAGCGGGGCGAAGACCGGAAACGGCCCAGTGTGTTTCCAGCTTATTTTCAGCGACCTCGAGCCTCAGCCCTGGGGATCCCGGCTGCGTCTGGGCGGATCCCTCGGACGAGATGTCGCCATCTGGCTGCTGCGGCTGCGGAAGTTGGATAGTAAACTACCCGACTCCGACCGCCCCCCTTCCCCCCGTATACGGGGGGATGTAGGGCGGCTGGTTTACAGCAGCCCCCAAAAGTGCAATGACATAGGCGCTACGCTTCGCTGATGCTAACGCTCCGTTGTAGTCTGCGTCCCACCACAACCTTCACCCCAGCCCGCAGCGCCTTGTAGTACACAAACTGCCTCAGTTGATAGAACGCCCAACTATTGGACCGCCGACGCTCGGTTTTGTTGCGCGGCTGTGAGTTGACACGCTCTCTGATTCCAGTGAGGTCTGCCCAGGCAATCGTGCTATCGGTCGCCTTTGCCCTGGAAACAATAGCCTTGGAGATGCAGGGATTGACCCAGGTTTGCAAGCGTCTCTCCTGACCAGACAGCCGTTGCAGCAGTTCCCGACATCTCCGCCGTGAACTGCGTCTGCCCTGACTGGCTTTTTGTTGGAGGATCGCTCTCAACCAGAAGTAGTGGTCTCTGACCTGGTTCAACGGCTGTCCATGCCAGTTATCCCCCTCTGAGGTGTGTGCAATGTCTTTTCTACCCAAGTCCACCCCCATGACCTTGGCGGTGTTTTGCGGCTCCGGCAGGTCATGCTCCACACAAATCTGGATGGAGTAAGAACCCTCTTTGCGTTTGACCACCGTGGCCGATTGGGGATTGGTGCCGGCCAGCATCCCTCGTTGATAGTTGCCGATGGACAGCTCCAACCGTTCCCGCCCCTCAACGGTGGTGAGCGATACTGTCCAGTCTTTCGCTCGGAAGGAGAAGATGCGGACAGCGTAGGTCACGAAGCCCGCCTTGAAGGCTTTGACCGGACGGTTTTTTCTGGCTGGCAGTCTTGCGGGCAGATACCACCCGTCTGCATACCTGTTGTGCCAGGTTGCTGGATAGGCCAAAGCGGGCACGGATGTCGCGGTAACCCAGAGATTGGAGCTTAAGGGCGTTGAGGATCTTCTCCGGCGTGTTTTGGTTGACCCAGTTCAAGGCCTGCACAAAGGCGTCCAGAGTCGCATCCAGCTTGGCGGCTTGGGAATTAGATACCTTGAGCTTGCAGGAGATGGTCAGGACTTGAGTCATGCTGTGATGGTACATCAACAGACCGCATTTCTCCCGTCACTGACCGGCCCGGTCCCCGGCCCCCCAGTCCCCCCGTATACGGGGGGGATATAGGGGGGTACGGAGCAGGGCTCCTGCAGCTTCTAGCTGAATGGAAAATCACCATCGAGGCTCAAACGGCAAGGTACCCATGGCACACGCTGCAATTATCCTTACGATCCTGCTGGGCTTTTGGGGAGTGGTGGTCAAGCGCAATCTGATCATGAAAATCTTGGCCATGGATGTGATGAGCACCGGGGTCATCGCCTTTTTTGTCATTTGGGCCGCCCGCACCGGCGTGTTCACTCCCATCTACAAGCCCTGGCGCCAGGTGGACTATGCCGACCCGGTTCCGCAAGGAATCATCCTCACGGCCATCGTCATCGGCCTGTCGGTACAAGCCCTGATGTTGGTGGGGGTGATGAAGCTGTCCCGCGATCATCCCACCTTGGAAGTGGAGAGTATTGAGCAGGCGGTAGCTGATGACTGAGCTGACGACCGAACTGACGTTGGTCTGGGTGGCACTGCCCTTTTGGCTGGCCTTTGCCACCTACTTGCTGCCGGCTTTGACCCGTCCCAGCCTGGTCATCATGGCTGGACTGACGATAGCCTACGCAGTGCAGCAGGGAGGCCTGCCAGGGGCAACTGCTGCGCCGTTGGAGCTCCAGTTGCTGGATCACTTCGGGGTGACGTTGCGGATCGATGGCAACGCCGCGGCCATGCTCCTGGCCCATGGCCTGGTCACCCTTGGGGTGGCCCTGTATTTGGATCGGCGCTTTGTGGGCAGCCGCTTTCTGGCCATGCAGTTGCTGATCGTCCACGGCAGCGCCAACGCCGTCGTCATCAGCGCTGACCTGATCAGCGTCTATGTGGCCCTGGAGGTGCTCAGCATCGGCGTGTTTTTGCTGCTCACCTACAGTCGCCGAGCAGAGTCCCAGCCGATCCTGGGGGAAAGCGCCCCGCACCGCTCTCGCGACCGTCAGCTCTGGGTGGGGCTGCGCTACCTGTTCATGAGCAATGTGGCCATGCTCCTCTACCTGGTGGGATCCATGCTGGTCTATGTGCGCACCGGATCCCTGGCGATGAGCGGCTTGGCCCTGGCCGACCCCACGGCTCTTGCCTTGATTGCCGTTGGCCTTCTGGCCAAGGGGGCAGTCTTCGTCGCCGGCCTGTGGCTGCCCCTCACCTACGCCACTGCCGATCCTGTCATTGCGGCGGTGCTCAGCGGTTTTACTACAAAAGCAGGCGCCATGGCCCTTGTGCGCTGCAGCGAGTTCTCGCCCGTCTTGGCGCAGGGGCTGCCCTACTTCAGCGCAGGCGCGGCGGTCTTTGGGATCCTTCTGGCTTTGATGGCCAGCACGCCCCAGCGCCTTTTGGCCTGGAGCTCGGTGTCGCAGATGGGATTTGTCATCGCTGCACCCCAGTGGGCGGGTTTGTACGGCCTGGCCCATGGGCTGGCGAAGCCCTTGTTGTTTGTCGGGGCTGCGATAACCAATCGCTGGCGCTGGTCGCTGCTGATCTTGGGGACGGCCTCGCTGGCGGGGGTGCCCGGCACTTTGGGCTATGCAGCCAAGGCCCTTAGCTTGTCAGCTCTGGATCCCTGGCACGAGTGGCTGCTGGTGGGGGTTACTGTCGGCACCACCTGCATAGCCGTGCGGGTGCTGCGAGCTTTTCCTTCTCAAACAAACGGGGACACTACCCCGGCAGCCGGTTGGCCAGACAAGGTGGCCCTAGTCCTTTGGGGCGGGGGCTTGCTCTGGTTCTGGCTGCCAGCGGCCTATGACGTCGATAATCTCATCAAGGCGTTCCTTAGCTTGGGCCTCGGGATCCCGCTGGGCTGGTTTTGGGAGCGAATTCCTGTGAAGGGATGGCGTCTGGATGAAGGGCTAGAGGCAGTGGTGGGCGGCTTGAGCGTGGTGTTGGTGCTGGCCTGGATTCTGCTAAGTGGAGTGAACCATGTGGCGCTACCCTGAGTTGGGCTTGCTGGAAATTGGCCTGCGGCTTTTGATTTGGTTTTTGCTGACGGGTAATCTGAGTTGGGACAATGTGGCCATCGGGGTGGCGGCGACGCTGCTGCTGCCTCGGCAGGCCTCTGCGCCGGTGCGGTGGCGGGATTGGGGGCGGGTGCTCAGGGAGATCGTTTTCGCCGTTCCGAAAGCTTACTGGGAGGCCTTTGAGATGATCCTCAGACCCCACACCGTAGAGGAGGTTGTATACAAACAAACTCTCCCCAATCGTTCGGCGGGACTAGTGTTTCTCGACATCTTTTTGATTACTTTTACGCCCAAAACCATTGTGCTCAATTGCGATGCCCAAGGCACCTACGAGGTGCATCTGCTCAAGCCGCGGGAGGAGGCGTGAATCTACTGCTGTTTCTGCTGACTTTGACCCTATGCCTGCCGCTGTATGCCGCCTGGCTGAAGGAGGATATTTGGCAGACGATGCTGGCTTTTGCCAGCTTATCGACCAAGACGGCCATCCTGGTTTTGGTGGTATCTGTGGTGCGGGATGACTGGATGATCGGGATTGTGGGGGTCTTGATTTTGTCGGTGGGCAATGCAGCCCTAATGCTGCTGGCCCACGTGCTCAAGCGCTTGGAAATGCTTTAAGGGGAATCAACATGGAAGTTTTGGTGGAGGCTCTCAGCTATCTTCTGTTTGGGATCGGGGTGCTGTTTTGGCTGTGGGGAACAGCGCCGCTCCTTGGGGATCGCTCGATTTTGTTTAAGCTGCACGGCCTTTCGGTGTCGGACACGCTGGGATCCATGAGCATCATGCTGGGGCTGTTGCTGCGGATCCCAAGGGAGTGGCCTCTGCTGGTGTTGGCCCTGATTTCCTTGGCCATTTGGAACACCATCTTGGGCTATGTGCTGGCCTTTTGCTCGCAGCGCAAGTCCCTATAGGAGGACAGGATGGAAGAGACTTTGTTGCTGGTGATCGCCCTGCTGTTGCCCTTGACGGCTGCCTTGGTGGTGACCCAGACCAATCCCTATCATGCCTTGGTGATGCGCGGCATTCTGGGATCCATCGCTGCTCTGATCTATGCCTTGTTTGGGGCGGCGGATGTGGCGCTTACTGAGGCGCTGGTGGGCACCATGCTGTCCATTACGCTCTATGCCATCGCGGTGCGTTCCTCGTTGAGTATGCGCTTGGGCGTTCTCGAAGACAGTCCTCTGTTGGCGGCCAGGACCTCAGCAGCACAGCAGTTGTTACAGCAGATGCGCCAAGGGCTACAGCAGTACCACATGCGTCTGGAGTTGGCCGTCTATGGAAGTGCAGAGGCGTTGTTGGCTGCCCTTCACAGCCGGGAGGTGCACACCATTGCCCTTGAGCCCGATGAGGAGGTGGCAGAGTATCGCTTGGTAACGCGCGTGCCCCGCCTGCAGGCCATCTTGACGCAACAAGCCCTGCTTTCTGAGGTCCTCCTGCCATGAGGTGGTTGTACGGGGTGGCGGCGCTGCTGGCAGCCTTGCAGCTCATGGTTGCCGACGCGGGAGCTGTTTCTCCTGCCTTTGAGCCTGTGGCGGTTCTGGCCGGAGAAAGCGGCGTGCCCAATACGGTGACGGGCTTGATCCTGCGCAACCGCCTTTACGACACCGTCTTTGAAGTCGTCGTGTTTTCTACGGCCATTCTGGGCGCGCAGTACCTGCTGGCGGATGAGCGACCGACGGCCAATGTAGCTCAGTTTACCGATATTCCCTCAATTGTGTTGGCGCGGGTGGGGGCCACCATCTCCGCTCTGATTGGGGTGGAGCTGGCCATTCGGGGGCACCTGACGCCGGGCGGGGGGTTTGCTGCCGGCGTGGCGGGAGGAACGGCGATTGGCTTGGTGGCGATCACCGCCTCTTCGACCTGGATGGAGGCCATCTACAAGCGGTGGCAAGCCGCGATGTGGGAGAAGCTGTCGGTGGTGACGTTTATCGGGGTGGCTGTAATCGCCCTGGCCGGTTGGGAACTACCCAAGGGCGAGCTGGGGGCACTTTTTAGCGGCGGCTGGATCCCAATCCTCAACATTTTGGTGGCCATCAAGGTGGCGCTGGGATCCTGGGCGGCGATTTTAATTTTTATTCGCTACCGCGGCTTGTTATGAAGGCTCGAACGGGTTGATAACGCTCGTGTCAAGCCAATACATCGTGGGCGGTGTTATCTTCTTGCATCCGCTCGAAGTCCGAATCTTCACCAATGTTTGGGATCGATCCGAGCACTTGGCAAAGGACTTTTTTGCAAGTTGGAGTAAGACTTGCTTGAGGATTTTGCGATGTTCGGCTTCTGCACTCCCACCGTGAGGCCTAGCCCTTTCTTTCAGAACTTTGACAATGGCCCCATCAACGTTGCGAACAATTGGAGTGGCCGTAGAGCGTCTCCTCGATCGGCAGATCCATGGATGGCTTTGCCGCAAAGATAGCGTTGACAGCAGGACGTTTCCCTGTCCGTTGAGCAACTTGACCTGCAGGCGACCTCTACAATAGAAGGCTGACCCTGCCACCCCTGGGATCCCTATGCCGCGCCGTACCGACATTCACAAGATCTTGCTCATCGGAGCGGGGCCGATCGTCATTGGCCAAGCCTGCGAGTTCGACTACTCCGGCACCCAAGCCTGCAAAGCCCTGCGAGAAGAGGGCTACGAGGTGATCTTGGTCAACTCCAACCCGGCCACCATCATGACGGATCCCAGTATGGCGGATCGCGTCTACATCGAGCCGGTGACGGCGGACTTCGTGGCCCAGATCATCGAGCGGGAGCGCCCCGATGCCCTGCTGCCCACCATGGGGGGACAGACGGCCCTCAATGTAGCGGTGGAGCTGGCCCGGCGCGGGATCTTGGACCAGTACGGGGTGGAGCTGATCGGGGCCAAGCGGGAGGCCATCGAAAAAGCCGAGGATCGGGAGCTGTTTAAGCAGGCGATGCAGCGGCTTGGCCTGGCGGTGCCGCGCTCGGGGCTGGCCCGCAGCCTGGCCGAAGCCAAGCAGATCGCTCACGAGATCGGCTATCCCCTCATCATCCGCCCCGCCTATACCCTGGGGGGCACAGGGGGAGGGGTGGCCTACAACCAAGAAGAATTTGAAGAGATCTGCGCCGCCGGCCTGGAGGCCAGCCCGGTCTCTCAGATCCTGGTGGAGGAGTCGGTGATCGGCTGGAAGGAGTTTGAGTTGGAGGTGATGCGGGATCTGGCGGACAACGTGGTGATCATCTGCTCGATTGAAAACATCGACCCCATGGGGGTTCACACTGGCGACTCCATCACCGTGGCCCCGGCCCAGACCCTCACCGACAAGGAGTACCAGCGGCTGCGCGACTACGCCATCGCCATCATGCGCGAGATTGGGGTGGAAACCGGGGGATCCAACGTGCAGTTTGCCGTCAACCCCGCCAACGGCGAGGTGCGGGTGATCGAGATGAACCCGCGGGTTTCCCGCTCTTCTGCTTTGGCCAGCAAGGCCACTGGGTTTCCCATTGCCAAGATCGCCGCCAAGCTGGCCGTAGGCTACACGCTGCCGGAGCTCCCCAACGACATCACCCGCAAAACCCCGGCCAGCTTCGAGCCCACCCTTGACTATGTGGTCACCAAGATCCCCCGCTTTGCCTTTGAGAAGTTTCCCGGCTCGGAGCCGGTTTTGACCACGCAGATGAAGTCGGTGGGGGAGGCGATGGCCATTGGCCGCACCTTCCAGGAGTCCATCCAGAAGGCCTTGCGATCCCTGGAGATCGACCGCCCCGGCTTTGGCAGCGACCGGCCTGAAGTCTTCCCAACCCCAGAGGAGGTGCGGGCCAACCTGCGCACCCCCAACCCCTTGCGCCTCTTGACCATCCGCACGGCTCTGCTCATGGGCTTTTCCGTTCAGGAAATTGCTCAGCTTACCCACATCGATCCCTGGTTTATCGACAAGCTGCAGGAGCTGGTGGAGGTGGAGCAGGTCCTCAAGGGGCGGGAATTGGGATCCCTGACGGCTGAGGATCTGCGCCACCTTAAGCAAATGGGCTTCAGCGACCGGCAGATCGCCCACCTGACCGGCTCCAGGGAAGCCCAGGTGCGGGCCCGTCGCCAGAGCTTGGGGGTGATCCCCACCTACAAAACCGTGGACACCTGCGCTGCCGAGTTCGAGGCGGCCACCCCTTACCAGTACTCCACCTACGAGAGCGAATCTGAAACCTTCCCCACCGCCAAGCCAAAGGTGATGATTCTGGGGGGCGGCCCCAACCGCATCGGCCAAGGGATCGAATTCGACTACTGCTGCTGCCACGCCGCCTATGCCCTCAGCCGCCTGGGGTATGAGACCCTCATGGTCAATTCCAACCCAGAAACCGTTTCCACCGACTACGACACCGCCGATCGCCTCTACTTCGAGCCCCTGACCCATGAGGAAGTGATGAACCTGGTGGAAGCGGAGCAGCCGCTGGGCCTAATCGTGCAGTTTGGCGGCCAAACCCCCCTGAAGCTGGCCCAGGGGCTGGCAGCAGCCCAGGCCCCCATCTGGGGCACCTCTCCTGACTCCATCGACATAGCCGAGGATCGCGGCCGCTTTGGGCGCCTGCTCCAGGAATTGGGGATCCGCCAGCCGGCCCACGGCATTGCCCGCAGCGTGGAAGAAAGCCTGGAGATTGCCCGCCGCATCGGCTACCCGGTGGTGGTGCGGCCCAGCTATGTGCTGGGGGGACGGGCCATGGAGATTGTCTACTCGGATCAAGACCTGCGGCGCTACATGCAGCTAGCCGTGGCGGTGGATCCCGACCGTCCCGTGCTGGTGGACCAGT
Source organism: Synechococcus sp. W60.3 (assembly GCF_047502615.1). Lineage (NCBI taxonomy): Bacteria > Bacillati > Cyanobacteriota > Cyanophyceae > Synechococcales > Synechococcaceae > Synechococcus > Synechococcus sp. W60.3. The sequence goes on from NZ_JANSHJ010000008.1 coordinate 18,679, forward strand.
TTCTGGAAGACGCGGTGGAGGTGGATGTGGATGCCATTGCCGACCACACCGGGGCTGTAACCATTGGCGGGATCCTGGAGCACATCGAGCAGGCCGGGATCCACTCCGGGGATTCTGCCTGTGTCTTGCCCAGCCGCACCCTCAGCCCCGAAGTGCTGCAAGTCATTCGCGACTGGACGGTGAAGCTGGCCCAAGCTCTCAGGGTGGTGGGGCTCATGAACGTGCAGTATGCCGTCCAGAAAGAGCAGGTTTACGTTCTGGAAGCCAACCCGCGCGCTTCCCGCACCGTGCCGTTCGTCAGCAAAGCCATTGGCCACCCCCTGGCCGGCTACGCCGCCCAGGTGATGAGCGGCAAAACCCTGGCAGAGCTGGGCTTTACCCAGGAGGTGATCCCGCCCTACGTGGCTGTTAAGGAAGTGGTGCTGCCGTTTCACAAGTTCCCCGGCACCGACACGCTGCTGGGGCCGGAGATGCGCTCTACTGGGGAGGTGATGGGGATTGATACGGACTTTGGCCGCGCCTTTGCCAAAGCGCAACTGGCTGCCGGCCAGGACCTGCCCCTAGAGGGCACGGTGTTCATCAGCGTCAGCGACCGCGACAAGCAGGCGGTGATCCCGGTGGCCCAAGAGTTTGTCCAGCTGGGCTTTCGCCTGCTGGCCACTGCCGGCACCCAAAAAGTGCTGGCCGAGCACGGGATCCCGGTCGAGAAGGTGCTCAAGCTGCACGAGGGCCGGCCCCACGTCATCGACGCCATCAAAAACCGCCAGATTCAGCTCATCGTCAACACCCCTTCCGGTGTCGAGGCGCAGCAAGATGGCCAAAAGATCCGCCGCACTGCCCTGGCCTACAAGATCCCCTTGGTCACCACCCTGGCCGGGGCCAGAGCCACCGCTGCCGCCATCCGCGCTCTGCAGTCGGGATCCCTGGGGGTGAAGTCGCTGCAGGAGTTTCACGCCGAAATGGGACGATAGATCTCAGCCTTCTTGGGTTGCCTTTCTGAAGAAATTCTTAAGACCTTAACCTTAAGAAACTCTGAAGTTCTCGGTTGGCGAAAGTGGCTTTGGCTGCCCAGGAAAAGCTGAGACCAATGCATCAAAATCGCAACACTGATTTGCCTATTTGTATCGATAAATCAATTTGTTTCACATTCTGGCTGCGCAAGTTAGGGATCCCTGCCGGCATCCCGAAAACTGTCTAGTTTGGAAGAAAGCTCCCTCAGGCCAGGCCTTGTCGGGCGCTCTCCTGACGTCGGCTTGGCAAGCCCAAGAGAGAGGGGCTTTGGTGAAATTTTCTAGGAGTTGGCCTATGAGTACGGTCATTCGTCGCTCCGCGGCCGCGCGGCGGCTCTGGAGTTGGGAAAGTTTTTGTCAATGGATCACCAGCACCGAAAATCGGCTGTATATCGGCTGGTTTGGCGTATTGATGATCCCGACGTTGTTGGCGGCGGTCTTCTGTTTTGTTATCGCTTTTATTGCCGCTCCGCCGGTGGATGTGGACGGGATCCGCGAGCCGGTGATCGGCTCTTTGTTGGGGGGCAATAACCTCATTTCTGCGGCGGTGGTGCCCACCTCAGCCGCCATTGGCCTGCACTTTTACCCCATCTGGGAAGCTGCCTCTTTGGAGGAGTGGCTCTACAACGGCGGCCCCTACCAGCTCATCGTGCTCCACTTTTTAATCGGCATCTGGTGCTATTTGGGCCGGCAGTGGGAGCTGAGCTACCGGCTGGGCATGCGCCCCTGGATTGCGGTGGCTTTCTCCGCCCCAGCGGCGGCTGCGACGGCGGTGCTCTTGGTCTATCCCATCGGCCAGGGCAGCTTTTCGGAGGGGCTGCCGCTGGGCATTGCCGGCACCTTCCACTTCATGCTGGCCTTCCAGGCGGAACACAACATCTTGATGCACCCCACCAGTTGGCTGGGGGTGGCGGGGGTGTTTGGCGGCGCCCTGCTGGCGTCTCTGCACGGCTCGCTGGTGATCTCCAGCCTGATCCGGGAGACCTCGGAGGAGGAGTCGGCCAATGCTGGCTACCGCTTTGGCCAAGAAGAAGTTACCTACAACTTCCTGGCCGGCCACTACGCCTTCTTGGGGCGGCTGGGGATCCCCGGCCTTGGCTGGCGCAACAGCCGTTCCGTCCACTTCTGGATGGCGGCTCTGCCCACCGTAGGGATTTGGGCGGCAGCCATCGGCATTGGGATGATGGCCTTTAACCTCAACGGCTTTAACTTTAACCAGTCCCTCCTGGACAGCCAGGGCCGGTTCATCCCCACCTACGCCGATTTGATCAACCGCGCCAATCTGGGGATCCAGGCCATGCACGCCCCCAACGCCCACCACTTTCCTCTCTTGCTAGCGGCCAAGGTGGACTAGGGTCGATCCAGCCCGAAGGCACGGTGGGCGGCCTGGAGGGCACGCACCCCCTGCTCCCGCCGCACCACGCAGCTCACCTTAATCTCTGAGGTGCCGATCATCTCAATGTTGATCCCGGCGTCGGCCAGAGCCTTGAACAAACGGGCAGCCACGCCGGGATATGTTTCCATCCCGGCACCGACGATGCTGACTTTGGCAATGTCGTGGTCGGTCTCGACCCCCGCCGCCTGCAGCTCCTCGGCCACCTGCCGGCACACGGCCTCAGCCGCCCTGGCCTGATCCTGAGGCACCGTAAAGGCGATGTCGGTGCTGGGGATCCCGTTGTGGTAGCCCCGCTGGCTTTGGATGATGGTGTCGACGATGATACCGGCAGCGGCCAGGCGTCCAAACAGATGGGCAGCCGTCCCCGGGCGATCCGGCACCTTGCGCAGGCCCAGCCGCGACTGCTTCAAATCCAGGGCAACGCCGCGCACCGGGTGGTCGCTTGGGCGGGGATCCCCGCAAGGGGCTGCCTTGACCCGATGCAAATGGGGGATCACCTGGAACGCTTCCCCCAGCGCCAGGGCGGCCTCCCCGGCCCGCTCGTCAGCCACCACACAGCTCACCTTGATCTCCGACATGGAGATCATTTGGAGATTGATCCCAGCTTCTGCCAGCACCTGGAACATCTGGGCGGCAATGCCCGGGCGGCCCATCATCCCCACCCCGGCAATGCTGACTTTGGCCACCGCCTCATCGACGATGACTTCCCTACACCCCAGCTCCTGGCCCACCTGCCGCGCCACGGCTGCCGCCTGGGCCGCCTGCGCCCGGCTGACGGTAAAAGCAATGTCGTTGATAGGGGATCCCTCGGCTGCACTGAGGTGGAGCGACTGCAGGATTAAATCGACATTGATCCCGGCTGCCGCAATTTCCTGGAACAGTTGCGCGGCAATGCCCGGGCGATCCGGCACTCCCACCAGCACCAACTTGGCCTGATCCCGATCCAGCTCCACCGTATCCACTGCCTGGCCCAGCTCAATGCTGCTGTCGGCGGGGCGAGGACGGGGAGGGGGAGCAAGAATGAGGGTGCCCTCGGATCCCGCCTGCAACGGTTCCAGGCTGGAGCGCACCCGCAGCTTGACGCCGTAGTTGCGGGCAATCTCCACCGAGCGGGGGTGGAGCACCTGCGCCCCCAGGCTGGCCAGCTCCAGCATCTCGTCGGCGGTAATCTCCGGCAACAGCCTGGCCTCGGGTACCTTGCGCGGGTCGGTGGTAAAGATCCCCGGCACATCGGTGTAGATCTCACACAGCTCTGCCCCCAAAGCCACCGCCAAGGCCACCGCTGTGGTGTCCGATCCCCCCCGCCCCAGGGTGGTGATCTCCAGCTCCGCCGGGCTGGTGATGCCCTGAAACCCGGCCACCACCACCACCTCTCCCCGCTCTAGGTGTTGCCAAAGGCGGTCGGTGTGGATGTGCAGAATGCGGGCCCGCCCGTGATCCCGGGTGGTGACGATGCCCACCTGGGCCGCCGTCAAGGAGAGGGCAGGGTAGCCCAAGCGCTGCAGCGCCAACGCCAGCAGGGCAATGCTGACCTGCTCACCCGTAGACAGGAGCATGTCCCACTCCCGCCACTGGGCCGGCGTGGTCGGGGATCCCTGGAGGATCTGTTCCCCCAGTTCCACCAGGCGATCCGTTTCTTCTCCCATTGCCGAGACCACCACCACCACCCGCTTCCCCTGCTCCACCGTGTGGGCTACCCGCTGGGCTACGGCCTGGATGCGCTCGATGGAGCCGACGGAGGTGCCGCCGTACTTTTGGACAATTAAACCCGCTTGCATAGCCAGGGCTGAGCTGGTTGACGTGGTTTGGATCCTATCCCGAACTAGGCCAGGCCAAGCCAGCTTTGCAAAAAGGGCGGCACCGGCAGCAGGATCAGCACCAGCAGCGTCAGCATCCCCAGCCCCAGCAGCTCCCGGCCCTCATCCAGCTCGGCGACATCGTTGAGGGCTGGCTCGTCGGCACTGGTGATCACCAACAAAAGCAGCGCCCACAATAACAGCCAGGGCTGCACCGTCAAAGCCAGCAGCAGCACCAGCCAGCGAGTCACTCGCCCCACATTGGCCCCCATCTGCTGGCCATAGATGGCGTGGACAATGTGGCCCCCATCCAGTTGGCCCACCGGCACCAGGTTAAACGCGATCACCACCAGGCCCAGCCAGCCGGCAAAGGCCAGCGGGTGCAGATCGATCACCTGGCCCGGCTGCAACTGATCCCCCAGCACCATACGCGCCAAGATCGCCAGCAGCACCGAGAGGCGTGGGTCGATGCGATGGAAGCTAATTGGGGTCGGCTGCCCCTCCGGCACCGCCGGCGGATCCCCAGGCGCCGAAAAGGACAGCCCCAGCAGCAACATCGCCAAAGCAACCAGGCTGCCCGCCAGCGGCCCGGCAATGGCAATATCAAACAACACCTTGCGGTTGGGCACCGGCTCTTTCAGCTCGATGAAAGCCCCGAAAGTTCCCAACACAAAGGGCACCGGGATGAAATAGGGCAGCGAGGTTTTGATGCCGTGGCGGCGGGCCACCCAGTAGCGGATCCCCTCATGGGATCCCAGAATGGCCAGGATCCCAACTGCGTAGGGCAACCCCTTCAGCAGAGACGGGAGATGCAGCAGCCGGTCAGGGCCGACCCCAGCCGCCTGGGCCCCGGCAGTGAGAGTCGTCCAAAAGGTAAACAGCAGCAGCCCCAGCGCCAGCAGAGGCCACTCCTGCTGACGGGTTAGGGAGCGCCGTGCCGCCGGGTTGGGCACCAAGGCAAAAAAAGGCTTGCCGGCAAACCCCTCCTGCAGCACCACCAAGAAGCGTTTGCCAAAAGTGTCTTCTACATTGCGCTGCACCCGCTCATAGGCTTCCGTGGGATCCGCCCGCAAATTGCCGCGGCAGATGATGGCCTGGGGACGGTACTCCACGCTTTGCAAATAAAAAACATTCCAGGGGAAGCAGTGGTTGAGCTTTTCTCGCGGCACCTCCGAGATGGGGGTGTGGACAAGAGCCGCCGAGGCCAGATCTGCAGCACTGTCCTCCTTTTCTTCCTCTGCTTCAAGCAAAGACTCGCGATCCGATCCCGCAACCGGCGAGGTGTTTTCCGCCCCCGGTTGAGAGCCTGCCGTTGGAGGTCGGAGGCGCCCCCGGCGTACCAAAGTCATGCTGGTAAAATAGGAAGCCAGAAACAGCCCCAACATGAGCAGGGGGGGCATTTCGTACTGAAATACCTGACGCCCCAGCACCCAGATCAAAGGGGGCATCATCATCACCAGCCACAGGATCCGCCAGGGCACCTTGGAGAGGCGGGCCACACTTTTTTGCAGCAGCAGGTAGGTTGCAGAACCCACCAGTGCCAACAGGATCCAATCTGCCATGAGTTGCAAAAAACAGATGAGAACACCTCTACCAAGCTAGCGGCAAACCCAATCTCCCTGCTATGGCCAGCAGGGGGGATCCCTCAAGAGCCAAACTTTTGCTTGGCCTGCTCGTAAACTGCCACTGTGATCTTCTGGATCCCGGCTTCGCGGGCAAACTGTTCAATCTTCTTACGGGCAGCCGGACGCACAAAGAAGGGGATTTCTTTAAGGCGCGCCTCTGCTTCTGGCGTCCACTCTATCGCTTCGTCCATCCCCCCTGCCCTCAACGCAACATCCACGCCGGCAGGAGAGTGTGCCCTGTCATGCCTCGCAGGGTGAAATAGACAAACAGCAGCAACAGCAGGGATCCCAGCACAACCAGGGCTGCCGAGGTCGGACTTTTGCGGTACAGGTTAACAAAAGGCTGTAAGCCAGCCCAGATCCCCCCCAGCAAGACGGTAATGAAGTAGGTAGGGTAGCGGGAGACATTCTCCACAAATTGATCTTCCAGTCGACGAGGAGGCTGCGGCTGTGGCATGGGCAGATCGCAATCCAACAACTTCCCCTCAGTTTGCCACAGAGACCGGTTTCTGTCCCCCCGGCTGAAGAGGGATAGGAACCAGGGGGAAGCCGCCCAGGCTCAGAACCGCGAGAACCTGATATGGTAGGCGTTATCCTGCCTGCTTAGCTCAGCCCAGCCACCCACTCTCTGGCCTGATGCGAGAATTGCCCCCCGATGCCCTCAATCGCGCCGGTGACCTGCTTGGGGAACAGACCCTGGCGCTGATGCGCGTCCAGGAGGCTTTGGATCAACTGGAGGCAGCCATTCTCAGCAGTCCTCGTCTGTTCTGGTCTCGCACCCTTATCGACGAAGAGAAGATCCTGGAGCAGTTGGACTTCATCCGCCTCAACCTGCCCACAGCCTTGGAGGAAGCCGAGGAGGTGCTGCGCCAGCGGGATCAGATTTTGGCCGAGGCCCATCGTTACGCCCAGGAGATCGTGGCCGTGGCCCAGCGCCGCGCCGAGCAGCTCGTCAGTGAATCGACCATCCTACGCCAGGCTCAAGCGCAGGCAGAACAGTTGCTGCGACAAACCTACCAACAGAGCGAGGAGGTGCGGCGACAGACGCTGCAGGAGTCGGAGCGCCTACAACGGGAGGCCCATCATTACGTGGATCAGGTTTTGCAAGACCTAGAGCTGCGGCTGTTGGAGTCTCTGCGGGTGATCCGCAACGGGCGACAAAACCTTCAGACCTAAATTTGTGCTCGACCAGAGAGTGTTCATCGGTTCAGTTTTAGGCCAATATAAAAGGTAGCATCCGGGCTTCTTTACCCTGCGGATCTGTGGTAACCAAACTAACCTCCGCCAGGAAAGACGAAGACAAGTCTCGGATGGGCGGCCAGGAACTCGACGCGCTGTAGATTGCTGCTGCAGGCAAGGAACCTCGAGCTTTTGTGGCAAGCTGGCGCAGTTCTCCCTTCGCTTAACTGAGAGCGTGTGTTCCTCTTCTCAGCGATTGCCCCAACATTGGACTCATCGAGCTACCTTCCGCGGCGGGCTCTGTCCTCAGCCTGCGAGTTCCGGCTTTTACCCCTTTTGGGGAACCACTCAGTCGTCTAGGAGATTCTATGACCATTGAACCGAAAGCCCGTAAGAACCGCGAAAATGCCAACTCCCGTTCCCGCAGCCGTCGCCGTGAATCGGCCAAAGGGATCAAAGGGGCCAATCCAGCCGCCAGCCTCTCCCTGCCGAAGTTGATCCAAGAGAATGCTGTGCTCCAATCTCGCAGCCAGTTGTTGCTGATGTACAGCGACTTCCAAACCGAAATGCCCAACGACGGCAAAACCGGCGTTGGCACCTGGCTGCAGAACCGCCTCAAGGAGTACGGCATGCCCAGCCTGCTGCGTTTTGGCCCGCGCTCCTGCCCCCAGGTTTTCCGCCGCGATGAATTTTCTGAGTGGATGACGCTAGCCCTCAATGCCGTCAGCCCCAAAGACGAGAGCGCCAGCTAGGAGAGGTAGACTCTCGTCGGGGCAGACCTGAACTACGCTGAAGAGACTGCGCCATTGGGTTCAGCCGGGAAAGTTCCTTCTGCCTGCTTCTCTCAACATAAGGATGTCGTTGGGATTTTCCCGGCTTGCTCTTCTTAGTTTAGTTAGTGGCCGACACTCGCGGGGCAACCCAAAGCTTTTTCCCGGAGGCTGGTCTTGTTGCCCCGCAGAGCAGAAAGGTTCTGGTCTGTTCAGCGCAAGGGGAAGGTCAGGCAGCAGCAGGTTTTGCAGCTTTCATCGGCCCAGGGCTCCCGTTGTGCCCGTTTACGGGCTTTTTCTCATCCTCCGACAACAATAGGTCGCGGATAAGCCGGGCTGCCGAGCGTTGCAACCAGCGGGAGGCCAATTGCCGGCCCAGTTGCTGGGCTTCCGGCTTGGTGGCTATCTTGGCGACGATGGGCAGAAGCTGCAGCGGCTGAAAGGTCGGGTTGCGGCTGAGGAGTTCCCACAGACGTTGCAAATGAGCCAAGCCGTCTGAGGTGCCGTTCCCCGAGCTGGAGAACAGCACATCCACCAGCCGCTCCCGCAAGAAAGCCCCCCGCTCGGAAAAGATAAAATCGACGGCCTTTTCCAGGGATCCCTGCAGGTCAAAGTCTTCGCTGTTGGCGGCGTTGCGCAGCAGGTTCTCCAGGCGGTTCCAGCGGAATTGCCCCTGGTTAAACAGCAGCTCCCGCAGGGCGGCGCGTAGCTCTGGAGCCGGGTCGGTGAGCAGCCGCTGGGCCACATAGGGATAGGCCACGCTCAACACCTTGAAATTGGGATCCAAACTGATGGCGATCCCCTCCAGGGTGAGCAAAGAGCGGATGATCAGGGCGTAGTAGGCAGGCACGCGGAAGGGAAAATCGTACATCACCCCCGAGAGCTTATCCGTGATGCTTTTGAAGTTCAGCTCGGCCACGGAGCTGCCCAGGGCCTCGGCAAAGACAGCTTCCAAAGCGGGAATGATGGGGGTGAGATCCGTATCGGGATCCAGGAACTCCAGATCCACGTAGTCCTGCGCCAAGGCAACAAAATCCCGGTTCACCAAGTGGACGATGGCCTTGATCAGGCCGTAGCGCTGGTGGGGCTGGATGGTGCTCATCATGCCAAAGTCGATGTAGGCCAGCCGCCCGTCGTGCATGGCCAAGAGGTTGCCCGGATGGGGGTCAGCATGGAAAAAGCCATGCTCCAAAAGCTGCTTAAGGGAGCAGTTAACCCCAATCTCGATCAGGTGCCGTCCATCTAGCCCTGCAGCGGCAATTTTGTCGAGTTGGGTCAGCTTGATGCCGTCGATCCACTCCATCGTCAGCACCTTGGTGCGGGTGTACTGCCAATAGATTTTCGGGGCGTAGATGGAGGGGTGGCGGTACAGCTCCAGGAAGCGCTCAGCGTTGCGGCCCTCTTGGGTGTAGTCCATCTCCTCGTAAAGCCGCCCGGCAAACTCATCCACAATGCCCACCAAGTCGCTGCGGATGCGGCGGAAGGTGCGCTTGGCCCAGGCGGCCAGGCTGCGGATGATGTACATGTCCAGGGAGATGCGCCCGATCAAATCGGGCCGCTGCACCTTGACGGCGACTTTCTCCCCTGTGTGCAGATAGGCCTGGTAAACCTGCCCCAGGCTGGCAGCGGCAACCGGTTCCGGGCCGATCTCGCGAAAGATCTGCTCTACCGATTGGCCGATCTCCGACTGGATAAGGGCAAAGGCGGTGGCATTGTCGAAGGGGGGCAGCTCATCCTGAAGCTTGGCCAGTTCTTCTAAAAAAAGAGGCGAGACCAGGTCAGGACGGGTGGAGAGAGCCTGGCCAATTTTGATAGCTGTCGGCCCCAATTCCGTGAGGATCTCCCGCAGCCGCGCCGCGTGCTTGGGCCGATTTTTCAGCTCCACCCCTCGCCAGCGATCCCAAAACACCCAGGCCAACAGACCCAAAAAGGGGGTGATCAACTGGAATAGACGCCCCAGCACCAGATCCCAGCGCCCCCGGTATTGCTCGGCCAATTGCTCCGGATCGTAGCGCAGGGCTGGCTGCGACAGGGTAACCTCAGCCCCCGCCGCTGCCGAAGCCGGTCGAGGCTGGGTTGCCACTGGTTTGGTTACTGCTGCTGTTGACGGTATTGCGCCCATAGAAGTCCCGACGGATCTCGTAACACATCTTAACTTGCTAGCTCGGGTGCGGTAAAAATAGTCTTCTCGACAAACCTGCGGGCGAACTCAGGCGAAAAGTAACACCCAACCGCTCAAGGGAAGTCGCGTAGAAAAAAGCTTTGGGCCTGAGGCAGACCCCTTACGACTGCTTTCCTTGAGGACTTGCAACCCCTGGGGGGCGTCTTTGAGGCAGTCTTCCTCTCCTGGTTCACTTGCAAGCCCAAGACTGTGAGTGGGCCAGCCTCAAAAGGGTCTTTACGGCGCTCTTTGATAAGGATTAGGATACAGCCTTTTAATTTAAAATAGGGTACAGGTATTCAAGAGGAAGGAGAGAAAGGAATGCCGACTCATTCTTTGGATTTGCGGCAAAGAGTTGTAGCAGCCTACCAGGCAGGTAACACCTCCATCCGCCAGGTAGCTAAACGCTTCATGGTGACCAAAAGAACAGTACACCGCTGGGTGCGACAGTACCAACAAACTCAAGATTTAGCCCCTAAGAAAGCAGGCACCAAGCGAGTGGGCATTTTGGAACAACATCGGCAGGAAGTGATGGCAATTATTACAGAACACCCAGACTTCTACCTGTGGCAGTATCAAGAACTGTTGCGCGAGCGCTTAGGAATCAATGTAAGCATCGTCACAATACATAATTTCTTGAAAAAGCAAGGAATGACTCTAAAAAAAAGACCTACCGCAGTGCAAAAGTCAAAGAAGAGGAGGTGCAAAGGGAACGACTAGCTTATAGTCAAGAAGTCAGGAATATTCCAGCAGAGGATTTGATTGCCCTCGACCAGACAGGGGTCTGGGAGGGAATGGAGCGGGGAGTATCTCGGAGTTTACGTGGTCAACGGGCTTATCATTACCGTCAAAGATACAAGGGGGAAAAGTATACGGTTATTGGAGCTATTTCCTTGAGAGGTGTAGTTGGCTGTCGTGTCATCAAGGGTGGGATGAAGAAAGAGGACTTTTTGGAGTTTTTGAGAAGCGAGTTATGTCCGAAGCTAGATGCGAGGAAGGTTGTGATTATGGACAATTTGAATATCCACAAGAGTCGGGAAGTTGAGGAATTGATTAGGGGGACAGGAGCACGAATCCTATACCTGCCTGTGTATGCGCCGGAGTTGAATCCCATTGAGATGATGTGGTCGGTGTTGAAGCATTTTATTCGGCAGCTTTGCAGAATTGGGAAATATAGCATGGAGCAGATAGTGAAGACTTCTTTACTACTGATCAATCCATCCTCCTTCCGAAGTTGGTTTGCTAAGTGCTGCTATTGTACCCCTTGAGCCCTTAACAAGCTGTAAGGGTGCAAACTGATACAAATTGGTGCGATCCTGGGCAAGGGATCCACCACTATGCATGACAGCTTCCTCCCCCACAGTTTTATTGGTTGACGGCTACAACATCATCGGAGCTTGGCCCACCCTAAAGAAGTTGGCACGTCGCTCCCTGCTGGACTTGGCGCGTCTGCGCTTGGTGGAATCTTTGGCCAGCTACGTGGCTTTCCGCGGCTACCGGGCGACTGTGGTGTACGACGCCTATACCCAGCCCACTCCTGCCCGACAGGAGCGTTCTCCCTCCGGCATCGAGATTTTCTACACTGCTTACGGGGAAACTGCCGACGCCTGCATCGAACGGCTCTGTGCTCAGTTGCAGGCAAAGGCTTATCGGGTACGGGTGGCCACCTCAGATCGCGTCCAGCAGTGGGTGATCGGCGGCTACAACGCAGAATGGCTCTCGGCAGAACAACTGTGGGCAGAAGTGCAGCAGGCTCAAGAGCAGATCCGGCGCATCCAGCCCAAGCGGCTGCCGAGCAGGCGGGGCATTGATTTCTATTTGAACCCGGAGACCTTCTCTCGCCTCAACCGCTGGCGACTCTCCGGTCGGGATCCCGTACATTAACTGGCGAGGTGCTCCGAGGCAAACCTGATACCGGAGCAGGGTCTTTCTCACCCTGGCTGATATGGGTTGCCAAAGCCCTTCTCAGGGTAGGCAAAGGCGGGATCTGGCTTCAGAGATCCAGATCTGCTTTAATGTAGCGAATGTAGTGACGCCCCTGTTCTCTCCTTGGGGGGCTCATTTCAGGGATCCGACTATGGCGGATGGCGAATACAGGCCGGGGCTAGAAGGCGTTCCGGCCACGCGCTCTAACATTAGTTTTGTCGATGGCCAGGCAGGGATCCTGGAGTATCGGGGCATTCCCATCGAGGAACTGACGGCCCAGAGCACCTTTCTGGAGACGGCCTATCTGCTGATCTTCGGCAAGCTGCCGACGCAAGCCGAGCTGGACAACTTCGATCAGGCCGTCCGCAGCCATCGGCGGGTGAAATACCGCATCCGCGACATGATCAAGTCGTTTCCCGAGTCGGGCCACCCCATGGATGCCCTGCAAACCTGTGTTGCCAGTCTGGGGATGTTCTATCCGGTGCGAGAGGCGGATCCCGACTACGTGTTCGGCACGGTTACCCGTCTGCTCGCCAAGCTGCCGACGATGGTGGCGATGTTTCACCAGATGCGCCAGGGCAACGATCCCATCCCCCCCGACGACAGCCTGGATCATGCCGCCAATTTCCTCTACATGCTCTCCGGCAAGAAGCCGGATCCCTGGCTGGCCCACATCTTCGATACCTGCCTGATCTTGCACGCCGAACACACAGTCAATGCCTCTACTTTTGCCCTGCTGGTGAGCGCCTCTACCCTGGCCAGCCCCTATAGCAGCCTGGCCACGGCGGTGGGTACCCTTTCGGGGCTGTTGCACGGCGGGGCCAACCAACAGGTGATGAGGCTGTTGCGACAAATCGGCTCGGTGGAAAATGTGCGCTCGTTTATCGAAGAGAAGCTGGCCAAAAAAGAGCGCATCATGGGCATGGGTCACCGGGTTTATAAGGTGAAGGATCCGCGGGCCACCATCCTGCAGCGGCTGGCTGAGGAGCTGTTTGAGCGCTACGGCCACGACAAGTACTACGACATTGCCCTGGAGGTGGAGCGGGTGTGTGAGGAGTTGCTGGGGCCGAAGGGGATCTACCCGAATGTGGACTTCTACTCAGGGTTGGTCTACGCCAAGCTGGGGATCCCGGAAGATTTGTTTACGCCGGTATTTGCCATTGCCCGGGCGGCGGGTTGGCTGGCCCATTGGCGGGAGCAGTTGTCGGACAATCGCCTGTTCCGCCCCACCCAGGTGTACACAGGCGAACGCCAGCAACGCTACATCCCTATAGAAGAGCGGAGTTGAGGGCGGTTTGACAGGGCGCTGGGCCGGGATCCCAACTCAATAGAGCCCAAATTGGTGTGAGGTGGTGCGTTGAGCCTTTTGGATTCTCCTCTCTGGCGCGATGGGTTCACCCTCTTTTTGAGCATCGTGGTGCAGGCCATGCCCTTTTTGCTCTTGGGGGTGTTCCTTTCGGGGCTGATGGCGGTGTTTGTAGAGGGATCCCAGTTGGCCCGCTTCCTGCCCAAAGGCAAAATCGGCAGCGCGGTGGCTGGCGGTGCTTTGGGGTTCTTTTTTCCGGTGTGCGAGTGCGGCAACCTGCCGGTGGCCCGGCAACTGGTGATCAAGGGGATCCCACCCCATGTGGCGGTGGCTTTTTTGTTGGCAGCGCCGGTGTTTAACCCGGTGGTGATCTTTTCCACGTGGATTGCCTTTCGCAACATGCCGGAGCTGGTGGCCTACCGGGTTCTTTTTTCTTTTGGCATTGCGGTGGCCATCGGCTTGCTCTTCAGCGTGCAAAAAGATCTGGAGCCTTTGTTGCAACCGGCGGTTTGGCGAGAGCTGCAGCGCAACCGCTGCCAAGAGGCAGCTCTGAAAAGCACCTCCCGCTCGCCGTTGTTGCAGGGGGGCACCTTCTGGATTGGCTCGCGAGGCCCTGCTCCCTCTGGCGGATCCCTGGCCACTCTGCAGAGGGCTGAAGAGGTGTATCGGGCGGCGCTGGCCGCTGCCCCTGCTCTCTCTTGGCGGCAAAAGGGATTGCTGCTGCTGCAAACCTGGGCTAGAGAGATTCGCGAGCTGGGATCCGTGCTCATCTTGGGCTCGGCGATGGCGGCCCTGATTCAAACGGTGATCCCGCGTTCGTTTGTGCTGGATTATGGCCAAGATGCATTGCTCTCAATCCTGATCATGATGGCCCTGGCCGGGATCATCTCCATCTGCTCGACGGTGGATGCCTTTTTCGCCCTCTCCTTTGCCGCCACCTTCACGCCGGGATCCCTGTTGGCCTTTATGGTGTTTGGGCCGATGGTGGACCTGAAGGCCATTGGCTTGATGCTGACTTTGTTCAGGCCCCGCGCCATTTTCTACTTGGTGCTCCTGACTTTTCAGTTCACTTTAGTAGGGGCTTTGGCCATCAATTACTACTGTAGTTAAAATCTTGGATAGGTAGTCCCCGCAGCGAACGATAGCTTAACTGCAGGGTCAGCGGCGATTAGGCTGAGATATTCAGAGTGCCAGGATCTCTGAGATTGAGAAGTTGGGCAGGAGGGCATTGTCCCGGCTGGAGCTGAAACGACTACATACAGGCGGCAGGATAGAACCGTGAGCAACCTATACTTTGCAGATTTTAACTTGTGGATTGCCCAAACAACCCAGCTCTTGCGGGAGGGACGTTGGCAAGAAATTGATCTAATCCATTTAATTGAAGAGGTTGAGGATTTGGGTAAGAGCGAACGGCGAGGGATGACCAGCCAATTAACTCGCCTTCTCCTGCATTTGCTCAAGTGGCAATATCAACCTCAGCGCCGCTCAGATAGCTGGTTGGATTCCATCACAGATGCGCGAACCCAAATTGAATTGGCCCTCGAAGATAGCCCCAGCTTAAGAGGATATCTGGCCGAGCAACTGGAAAAGAGCTATCAACGGGCACGCTGCCATGCAGCTCAGCAAACCGGTATGGATATCTCGGCCTTTCCGGAGACTTGTCCCTATGCTTTGGAGCTGGCCTTGGCAGAAGATTGGCTGCCAAGCCCCTCTCCTTTTGGAAGAGGAAACTCAGAGATCGCCTAAGGATAGAGACCTCTCGGCACTGTCAAGCAGAAGCCCGCCCTTGCCAACTGCGCATCTTGCCGGGGTTAAGCAACCCGTAGGGATCCACTTCTTCCTTGAATCGGATCTGGCGCGGATCCATCACCTTGCGACCCCCCTCTTCGATGATGTAGGTGTGAGGGTTGGCGATGAAGACTCCCTGCGCCTCGTGATAGCGCATGATCTCGTTGAGGCGTTCTTCAGTGGTAAAGCGCACAATTTGCAGGCCGACCGGGGCAACCTGGCCGCGTATGCGAATCCATTCCAGGTGCATCAGCACTTCGTCGCCAAAGTGCTCGTACAGGTGCTGCACCAACTTCAGCTCCCGGTCGGGCGGGAAAATCGATTGTAGATAGGTCAAATTGGGATCCACGCTGCGGCAGTGCAGGGTGGTGTGGTTCCAGGAAAATTCCCCCAGCGAGATCCCCTTGGCCGCCTCCTGCGCCGTTTTGTTGTAGACCACCTGGCCGCCATGTTCCCGAATTAGCTCCAGCAACGGCTCCAGGCTGGGCTCGGCCACCATCACCAGGGCCACGGCGGATCCCTGGGGCAAGTAGTCCTGCAGGGGGACGAAGTAACGAGGGATCGGCCAGGCGTGCAGGCTGATGAGTTTCTTGAGGATCCCATCTGCCTCGGCCAGGGCCTGCCCAAAGTGGGCGCAGGGCATAAACCCCACCTCAGGGGGAAAGGCCACCACCAGCTCTGCCCATGGGTAGGCCGGCGCCAGCGGGATCTCTACTTCTGTGATGATCCCGTTGAGGCCCCAGGCATGGCTGACTTTAAACACGTCGTCTCCCCGCAGCTCCAGGGCCCGCGGCTCCTCTTCGACTGTGATCACCCGCAGCCCCAAGATGTTGCCCCGATCCAGCAATTGGCCGTAGGTCACAGAGCCAATGCCGCCGCTGCCCCCGGCAAT
The DNA here is from genome assembly GCF_047502615.1 of Synechococcus sp. W60.3. Lineage (NCBI taxonomy): Bacteria > Bacillati > Cyanobacteriota > Cyanophyceae > Synechococcales > Synechococcaceae > Synechococcus > Synechococcus sp. W60.3. The sequence goes on from NZ_JANSHJ010000008.1 coordinate 34,528, forward strand.
GAACCCCCCAATAGTGGCCGTACGGTAGGTGGAAGGGGCCATACGGATCTCCCAGCCCAGCTCGCGGGTCTGTTTGTCGATGGCCATCAGCTTGGCCCCCGCCTGTACCCGCGCCAGACCCGGCTTGGCCCAGATCACCTGGTTGAGCTTGCTCATGTCCAGGATCACGCCCCCGGCCAGGGGGATGCACTGGCCGTAGTTGCCGGTGCCGGCGCCGCGCACCGTCAGGGGAACTCTCCACTTGGCACAGGCTGCTGCCACCCGCACAACCTCTTGTTCGTCCGCCGGGCGCACCACCAAGTCCCCTCGCTTGTCGCTCAACTGCCGGCTGAGCACAGGGCTGTAGTGGTAAAAGTCCAGCGATAACTTGGCAACTTGCGCCGGATCGGTAACAGTTTCCAGGTCGGCCAGCTGAGAAAGCAAGGCCTGCAGCTTTTCAGAGGCGGCAACGGTCATCGGGATCCCCATCGAATGCCAGCTTATTCAAGAAATGGCCGGCGAAAAGGCTTGTCGAGAACAGTATCCAACAAAATTCCTCCCCAGGGATCCCTGCTTTAGCCGAAGCGGCCTTCCACGTAGTCTCGGGTCGCCTCTTTGGCGGGGCTGTTGAAGATCACTTCCGTCCGGTCGAACTCCACCAGTTCGCCCACGCGGTTGGATCCCACCAGCTCCACGCTAAAAAAAGCCGTCATATCCGAGACACGGCTGGCCTGCTGCATGTTGTGGGTGACGATGATGATGGTGTAGTCCTGCTCCAACTCCTTCATCAGCTCCTCGATGCGACGGGTGGAGATGGGATCCAACGCCGAACAGGGCTCATCCATCAAAATCACATCCGGCTGTACCGCCAGAGCGCGGGCAATACACAAGCGCTGCTGCTGCCCTCCCGACAGCGACTGACCATTTTCTTTCAACTTGTCTTTGACTTCATCCCAGAGGGCAGCCCGTTTCAGCGAGGTTTCCACCACCTCGTCCAAGTCTACCTTCATCCCCAGCACCCGCGGGCCGTAGGCCACGTTGTCGTAAATGCTTTTGGGGAAGGGATTGGGTTTTTGGAAGACCATGCCGATACGCCGCCGCACCGCCACCGGATCGACCTCTTTGGCGTAGAGATCCTTGCCGTGGTAGGTGAGCTTGCCCTCTACACGAGCACCAGGGATCAAATCGTTGGTGCGGTTAAAACAGCGCAGAATCGTGCTTTTGCCACAGCCGGAAGGGCCGATAAACGCAGTAATCTGTCGGGCTGGGATGTCCAGAGTAACATTTTTTACCGCCAGATTGGAGCCATAGTAGACATTCAGGTTCTCGGTCCTGAAAACGTAAGAGGTCTGGTTAAGAGATTGAGTTTGCATGGCAGCACTCACAAAAAGAGCTAGAGTTCGACGAAGAGTTCGATTCAAGACTTTGTTGAGAATCCTCAGGCTATTTCCTGGTCTTGTACACCAAAAAGCGAGCGGTCAAGCTGGCCGCCAAAACAATGGCTAACAAAACCAAAGCGCCCGCCCAAGCCAGCTCCTGCTGCACCCTGTAGGGAATGATGGAGAAAAAGTAGACCATCACCGGCAAGGTAGCCACCGGGCCAAAGAGATTAGTAGACCAGAAATTGTTGTTGAAGGCGGTAAAGAGCAGAGGTGCAGCCTCGCCTGCCGCTCGGGCCAAAGCCAGGATTAGCCCGGTTACGATGGCCGGTGCCGCTGCCGGCAAAACAACGCGCATTGTGGTCTGAAAGCGATTTGAGCCCAGGCCAAGGGAAGCCAAGCGCATGTCGGGCGAAACCAGCAGCAACGCCTCCTCGGTGGAGCGGATGACAATCGGCAGCATCAGCACGCCAAAAGCCACCCCTCCCGAGAAAGCCGAAAAGCCGGATCCCCTCACCACCACGGCATAGGCAAACAGGCCGCAGAGAATGGCCGGTACCCCCGTGAGCACATTGCAGGAAAACTTAACCAGATAAGCCAAGCGGGTGCCGCGACCGAATTCAGACAAGTACACTGCCGCCAAGATGCCGAAGGGAAAGCTCAAAGCCGCCCCCGTAGCCAGCACCATTAAACTGCCGACAATTGCGTGACCAAAGCCCCCTTCCGCCAGGCCAGGGGCAGGGTAGCGGGTCTGGGTGAGGACATCCCAATTTATCCGCTGGATGCCTTCCTTGCCCACATCCCACAGCACCCAAGATAGGGAAGCTATGATCACCGCCACAAAGAGGCCACTCAGCAGGGTTAGGACAATGCCTGTGTAATTGCGGACAGGGGCAATGGCGGCACGAGTAATGTCGATGTCAACCTTCTCAGGGGCAAGCTGTGCTGAGTCGGACATGATAACAGTGCTCCTTCATCTTCTTTCTGCTTCCCAAGTTACTGCTCCAAGTTTTGAAACTTGCGGATGATGATCTCGGCAACAATGTTGACCAATAACGTCAGCACCATCAGCACCACGCCGGCATACATGAGAGCCGAAACCTGCAAGCGTCCTGCCTCGCCAAACTGAGAGGCAATCAAGCCAGTAATGGTGGATCCCGGCTGCATTAGGGAGATATTGATGCGGTTGGCGTTGCCGGAAAGCATGGCCGCTACCATGGTCTCTCCCAGGGCCCGCCCCAGCGCCAGCATGATCGAGCTGACAATGCCCGACAGGCCGGCAGGGATCATCACCGTTAAGAGGGTCTCCCAGCGGGTTGCCCCCAGAGCCAAAGCGCCCTCTTTTAGGCTGCGTGGTAGAGATTCAAAGGTACTGCGGGTAATGGAGATGATGATGGGAGAGATCATGATCCCCAGCACCATAGCCACTATCAACAAGCTGGGCCCCCGCGGAGCCGGGCCACCCAAGAAAGGGATCCAACCCAGCGTCTGGTTAATGGCTCGAAAGATGGGCCGCACTGCTGGAATCAGCACAAAGATCCCCCACAGCCCCAGCACCACACTGGGAATGGCCACGATCAGCTCAACGGCAAAGCCAATCGGCGCCGTTACCCACTTGGGGGCAAAACCTTCCGTCAAAAAAATGGCAGTGCCAATGCCCAGAGGGATGGCAAAAATCAAAGCCACCAGAGAGGTTACCAAACTGCCATAAATCTGTGGTAGTACCCCGTAGATGTTTTCCACCGGGTTCCAGCGGGTAGTAACCAGGAAGCCCAAGCCAAACTGCTGAATCGCCGGCAGAGCCGCTTCGGTGGTTTGAAGAATCACCCAGATGAGGATAATGCCGGCAAACCCTGCCAAGGCCAGCGTCAGGCGGACAAAGCCCACATCAACAGCCCGAGACAGGCTCGCCTTTTTCTCAATGTCAACATCGATATCCGGGTTTGGTGGTGAACCATAACCCGTAGCCGCTGAAGTCATAGCCTCTCTCCCATGATCATCTTCGGTTCAAAATCTTTCCTAAAAATCCCACCGTGCAAGGTAAGCCCAGCAGCCGACCGAGAAAGCCTCATCTGCCTCCTCAGCCGGCCACCAGCTCCACTCTAGTGGAGTTCAGGCTGCAACCCAGTCATCGCACCGCATTGGGGTTAACGGTGATGGAATCCAGCTCTGCAAAGATCCGCTGGATAGCCGCCTCAGGCATAGGGATGTAGTCCAGCTCCTTGGTGATGGCTTGACCCTCTGGCCCCTGGGTCCACTTCAGAGCCTCCACCAGCTTGGTCAGCTTCTGCTGATCGGGATACTCGCGGTACAGCATCACCCAGAACAAGCCCACGATTGGGTAGTCATTTGGCCCTTCAGGGTCGGGCACCAACAGCGCAAAGTCATCAGGAATGGGAGCATCCAGCGCCGAGGTAGCTGCCTCAGTCGAGAACTCAACAATGTTGCCCGCTTTGTTTTCCAGGCGAGCAGTGGTCATCTTTTCCAGCTTGGCATAGGACTGGTTCACGTAGCCAATTGCCCCTGGCTCCTGCTTGATGGTGGCGGCTACGCCCTCATTCCCTTGAGCTCCAATGCCAACAGGCCACTCGACAGAAGTACCAGCACCGGCTGTCCAATTAGGGCAGACAGTTCTGATGTGGTTGGTGAACACAAAGGTAGTCCCAGAACCATCAGAGCGGTGTACCCAGGTGATGTCCAGGGGTGGCAGCTTGTTTGCTATACCTGGGTTCTCGGCCTTGATGCGAATGTCGTCCCAGCGAGTGATCTCGCCGGTCACGATGCCGCAGTAGGTTTTCCGCTTCAGGATGAGCTCTCCGTCTTCAATGCCGGGCAGGTTATAGGCAAACTCGATGGCCCCTCCCGCCAGAGGCAACTGTAGGGGATCATAGCCGTATTTAGCTCGGAAGCTTTCCAGGCGAGCACCGGAGAAAGGCGCCTCGGAAGCGCCGAAGTCCACAGTGCCATTGATCACCTGCTCTAGGCCAGCACCACTCCCGACAGACTGATAGCTGACTTGCACAGTGGGGTCTACGGTGCGGTTGTAGGCGTCAAACCAACGTTGCAGCAAAGGAGCCGCAAAGGTCGCGCCCGCCCCGGAGATTTGCACGGTTTGGGCTTGAGCCGAGGTCGCTGTTAGAAATCCTACTGTTAGAGCGGTGAGGGAGAAAGCAGAAAGCAGGGCTCGCATAGGTAATATCTGTGGCGAATCAACATCTTCAACCCTATAACCTCAAAGTTAACGGAAGGATATCTAAAGGTTAACTTTGGGTTAAGTCAAGAGAAAAATCGATATTTTTGAGTGTGCTGGCTCGTTTCCAAACCTTGATTTTCCATCTGGTGGTCTTGGCCAGTTTGGATTTCAGCAAAATCAGGATCCTGGAGCCCAGGATCCGCGAAAAGGCTTATGCTGCTGAACTTCTATCTCATTTGACAACCAACCAAACGGACACAACTTGAATAAGAGCTAAGCTTAGACGGCTGCAAAAAAACTCGATCCAGATCCAAGATGTGTAAAATTTGATACAAAAATGTTACCCCTTCTCGGCAAGCTTGGACATGATTTCAGCAGGGCGGGAAAAGCTCTAGCCAGAGCTTCTTCCGACTTTTGACAGAGAGAACTAGCTAGGAGATGGACTTCAACACTCCAGACGTGGGGCAGCTCTACATGTTCCCCGAGCAGAGAAAGATCTGGGCTCTAAGCTGGGATCCGCCCACCCCCCATGAGGTACAGCAGGGCCATGCGCACCGCCACGCCGTGGGTGACCTGCTGCTCAATCAGGTTCAAGCCGGGATCCTCCATCACCTCGGAGCTGAGTTCCACACCGCGATTGACCGGGCCGGGGTGCAGAAGCTTGACATCCGGGTGGCACAGGCGCAGTCGTTGCCGCGTGAGGCCGAAGAAGTGATGGTACTCCTGCAAGCTGGGGAGAAGGAACTCGCTCATGCGCTCCTGCTGCAGGCGTAGGGTGATAACAAAACGCGCCCCTTCGAGGGCAGGCTCTAGCTGCCAATGGACAGGGAGCGTATGGCCGGGCACAAACTGGGCAAAATCTTTGGGCAATAGGGTGGGAGGGCCGGCTAAGTGAACCTCAGCTCCGGCGGCCACCAGGGCGTAGATATCGGAGCGGGCCACCCGCGAGTGGAGAATATCGCCGACAATGGCAATTTTGATCCCTTGCAGCAACTCCAGGCGGGGACGCCGGGGATCCAGATGGCTGCAGAGGGTAAACAAATCCAGCAAACCTTGGGTGGGATGTTCGTGCAGTCCATCCCCGGCATTGAGAACGCCCACAGGGGATCCGCGGCGGTCGATCTCGGCGGCCAACTGCTGCGGCACCCCCGCCTGGGCGTGGCGGACAATGAGCAAATCGGATCCCATGGCCAAGAAGGTGCGAACGGTATCCAGGATGGTTTCCCCCTTGCTCAGAGAAGAGGTGCCGGGGGAAAAATTGAGCACATCGGCTGAGAGGCGCTTGGCCGCCAGCTCAAAGCTGTTGCGGGTGCGGGTGGAGGGCTCGAAAAACAGCGTCACCACCACCTTCCCCTGCAGGGTGGGCACCTTGGGCAACCGCCGCGTCAACACCTCCTGGAAACTGGCGCTGGTCTGCAAAACCATCTGGTATTCTTCGGGAGTAAAATCCGCCAAGCCCAAGACGTGCTGCCGCTGCCAAGCCATAGGGGATCCTCAAATGCCCAGGCGGGCAAAGATCTCGTCCAAATGGGTTAGGTGGCGCCGCGGATCAAAACAAGCCTGCAGTTCCGCCTCGCTGAGGTGAGCCATCACCCGGGGATCCGCCAGCAGATTGGCGCGAAAGTCCCCCTGCGGCTGGTTCCAGGCACGGTGCGCGTTTTCCTGCACCAGGCGGTAAGCTTCCTCGCGACTGAGGCCTTTTTCGACCAACGCCAAAAGCACCTGCTGGCTGAAGACGACACCGCCGTAGAGGGTGAGGTTGCGCTCCATGTTGGCAGGGTAAACCTGCAGGTGGCGCACCAGATCCGCCATGTTGACCAGCAGGTAGTGGCAGAGGATGGAGGCATCGGGCAGGATCACCCGCTCCACCGAGCTGTGGGAGATGTCCCGCTCATGCCAAAGGGGAATGTTTTCCAGGGCCGAGACGGCATACCCCCGTAGAAGGCGGGCGATCCCTGTCAGTTGTTCAGACTTGATGGGGTTGCGCTTGTGGGGCATGGCGGAGGATCCCTTTTGGCCGGGGGCAAAGTACTCTTCGGCCTCCAGCACCTCTGTCCGCTGCAGGTGGCGGATCTCGGTGGCAAAGCGCTCCAGAGAAGAGCCAATCAAAGCCAAGGTCTGCACATACTCGGCGTGGCGATCCCGCGAGATCACCTGGGTTGAGACCGTATCCGGCTTGAGCCCCAAGCGGGCGCAGGCCAACTGCTCCACCTGGGGAGGCACATTGGCGTAGGTGCCCACGGCGCCGGAGATCTTGCCCACGGCCACCACCTCTTGCAGGCGTTCCAGCCGCTCCTGATGGCGCAGGCACTCGGCCAGCCAGCCGGCCAGCTTGAAGCCAAAGGTGATGGGCTCGGCGTGGACGCCGTGGGTGCGGCCAATCATCAGGGTGTGGCGGTGTCGGCGGGCCTGCTCGCGCAAAGCAGCGATGAGATCGGCCAGGCGAGCTTGCAGGATCTCAACCGAGGCCACAAGCTGCAGGGCCAGGGCCGTATCCAACACGTCCGAGCTGGTCAGGCCCAGGTGGATGTAGCGCCCTGCCTCGCCCACGTGCTCGTTGAGGTTGGTTAAGAAGGCAATAACATCGTGCTTCACTTCCGCCTCAATTTCCAAAACCCGCGCCGGGTCAAAGGCGGCTTTGGATCTGATCTCCTGCAGGGCTTCTTGCGGGATCCGCCCCAGCTCCGCCTGCGCTTCGCAGACGGCCAGCTCCACTTGCAGCCAGGTCTGGAGTTTGTGGGCGGTGGACCAGATCTGGCCCATTTCCGGCAGAGTGTAGCGCTCGATCAAGGTGCCTTTTCCGTCGGTACAGTAGGATGAGCTAGGCTATTTTAGCCTTTGGCGTCCCCCCTCGAGGAAAAGCCGCTGGGGGATCCCTGCGGGCTTGGCTTGCGGTGTCGAAGGAGCAGCAAGGAGTTTGCAGATGACCGTCGGAGCTGTGCCAACTCAGGGAAAAAGAGCTTGGACAGCCGAAGAATTCATGGCGTTGTCCAGGGAGGGACATCGCTACGAGATTGTTGATGGGAAGCCAATTGATATGGGAAGCGCGGGGGCACTCCATGGTTATGTCTGCAGCCTCCTATTGGCAGCTTTGACCCCCTACGTTTTGTCCAACAAGCTGGGGATCGTTTTAGATTCCAGCACTGCTTTTAAGATGAAGAGTGGAAATTGGCGCTCCCCTGACATCTCTTTTTTTGCTAAAGAACGCTTGCAGGGCATGGCTGAACTGCCCACAGGATTTTTGGAAGGCGCTCCAGATCTGGCTGTTGAAGTGCTTTCCCCCCGCAATACGGTTGAAGAAATTCATGACAAGCTGGTGGAGTACTTTGAAAATGGCAGCCGCCTGGTTTGGCTGGTTCACCCCAGCGAGCACTACGTCCTGGTGTATCGCAGCTCTCAAGAGCCTGACCGCCTCCTGAAATCGGTTGATCTTCTAGAAGGTGAAGAGGTTATTCCAGGATTTGCCCTGCCGGTGGCTCATCTGTTCCAGAAGCTTTCCTTGTAACATCCCCCCGCCCTCACTCTAGCCAATAGAGCTTGGGCCTCCCAACCTTGCCATTGGGCATTCCTGCCCCGCGTCACAGAACGACTTGGCAGAGGAGTCGGTATCTCGACCCTGACTTTCCCGCCAGAGCGCGGAACTTGTAGCTCCCCGCACCCCTTGCAAGTTAAGTGCAGGGGGTTGCCCCTCTCGCCGACGGTCTATATTGAACTAGTTCGGGATCCGAAGAGGACGTCATTAGCGGTGCGGAGCACAATCAAGTGTCGATGGGGAAGGATAGCTCTGATAGGTTTCTTGGCAGCATTCCTCGCTCCTGCCCCTGCCATCTCTTTGCCTGCCTTCCCACCTCCTCCTGAGAAGACCTCGGCCCCAAACACCGCTTCCGAGTTCAACTGGCAGGGATCCCTCAAGTTGCTGCGGGGGGATCCCGTGGCTGCCCTGTCGGATCTGGATCGGGCGGTGCAGTTGGATCCCACCTATGCGCCAGCCTACGTTAACCGCAGCTACGTTTACAACCAGTTGCGCCAGCCCCAAAAGGCCCTGGCCGATGCGGAGCGGGCCATCCAGTTGGATCCAGGGATCCCGGAAGCCTACTTCAGTCGCGGCGTAGCCCACTTGCAACTGGGGGATCGAGAGGCTGCCATGGCCGACTTTCGCCAGGCTTTGGCTCTCTTTTCCAAGAGCGGCAACTTTGCCGACCAAACCATCCTGCAGCAACTGCTGCGCCAGTTGGGGGTGGAGTAGTCGCCCTTGGATTGGATCTAGAACCATCTCGGAGTTAGGCAAACCGAGGTTCTCCCAACCACTCGGCCAGGGAAACGGCCTGGGCCTGCAGCCCGAAAACTTCACAAAAAGATTGCACCAAAACTGGGGCCACGGCAGCCATCGTCACCCCCGGACAAAACTGCACCAGGGATCCCACGGGCCGGTCAGGGATCCCACAGGGCACGATGGCTTGGAAGGCAGCTAGATCCGGACAAACGTTGAGGGCAAAGCCGTGGTAGGTAACCCAGCGGGAGACCTTGATGCCGATGGCCGCCACCTTGTGGCCTTGCACCCAAACCCCTGTTAGGCCAGGGATCCGCTCCCCCTGCAGGCCGAAGTGGGCCACAGTCTGGATGAGCACCTCTTCTAGGTGGCGCAGGTAGCGATGCAGATCCGGCTGGCCGTGGGAGCCGTAGACAGTCCTATGGCGCTTTAGGTTGAGCAGGGCATAACCCACCCACTGGCCCGGCCCGTGGTAGGTCACTTCGCCGCCCCGCTCCACCCGCAGGATCTCCGGCCCCTCAGTAACAGGGGACTCTGGCTGAGTGTCTGGAGATCCTATCTGTCCAGCCAGGCTTTTGAGAAACTTGGGATCGGCCCCCGCCCCCAGGGTGTAGACCGGCGGGTGGGTGAGCAACAAAAGCCCATCTGGCACCTGGGGATCGCGGATCATCTGGGCCAACCTGACTTGCTGCCAAGCCCACGCCCTGCGGTAGGGCACCTCTCCCGCCTGGTGAACTTGGAGAACCGGCCCCGCCTCAAGCTCCTGCCAAAACGCCCTCAAGGTCTATCTGCCCTTAGCTGACCGGCAGGCCGATCTGCGCCCGCAACCGCTCCACCAGGGCGCGAGGCTGCAACAGCCCCTCGATGCGGTCAACCGGCTTCCCGTCTTTGAACAGGATGAGAGTCGGCACAGCGTAGATCCCCCAGCGGGCAGCAATGTTGGGGTATTTATCTATATCCACCTTCACGAAGGAAATAGCATCCCCCACCTGCGGCTTCACCTGCTCCAACACCTGAGCCATCACCTGACAGGGACCACACCAGGTAGCGTAAAAGTCCACCAGAATGGGAGTTTTGGATCCCTGGATCATGTCGTCAAAGCTCTTGAACTGCTGTTTTTGGGCCATGGGCAACCTCCAAAGGATGCGGCAAAAAACTTAGGGTGCAATCTATTTTTAGTCTAACTGTTTGAGATGAAGGTGTAGATAGGGATCCTGCTACAGGGTGCTGGCGGTTTCCCGGTAGGATGGCTAGGGCTGGGGAGCGTACCTGTAGTCTAGGGTGCAGGCCTGAAGGAAGGGGCAGACTTGAGCAGGGTTTAAGGAGTGGGATCCCAATGGCAACCATTCGGATGGTGAGCCGAGGTGTGGTGGCTGGCGTATTGGCTGGCATGGTCTTGAGCCTCTGGGGGATCGGGCGCTGGCTTTGGGATCCCTCGGCCTGGATCCAGGTGGTGGCCGGGCTGCTCCTAAGTGTGGCGACGTTGCTGTACTGGCTGAAGACCCGCCCCGCCGACTGTCTGCTGGTGGAGCCCCAGAGCTGGCGCCTCAGCCGCCTCAGCCCTCATCGCTGGCTTATCCAGGCCGAGTTTGTGGCCCGCAACCTCAACCCCCTTTTTGAGGTCACCTTGGCCCAGGTGCAGCCGCGGCTGCATCTGCTCAGCGCCGGCTCCCTCGAAGGGATCCAAAGTAGGATCCGCCTGCGCTCCCGCCATCCGGATCTGCCCCCCCGCCCAGACAACTACTGGCAGGCCTACATCATCTCCCCCCAAAGCCAGACCGGCTTAGAAGTCGAGATCGAGCTAGAGGGGGAAGGGCTGGCAGATTTGCGCTCGGCCTGGCTGGAGTTGGACTACATCCAGTACGGGCGGCAACGGCGCACCCTGAAGACCAGCCACCTGATCCTGCCCTTGCAGGAAGTGGAGCCCTTGCCGGAGCTGGCCTGGCAGCAGCAGGGGCTGGTGAGTTGGGCTCCTGTTCCCACCCATCTGCTTACCCCCAGCGACGACCTAGCCGAGGTGCTGCGGCACTACGTAGGCCCCCATATCCAGCCCGGCGATATTGTGGCCATCTCGGAAAGCGCGGCGGCCATCGTCCAGGGCAACTTTCGCCATCCCCTGCAGGTGCAGCCCGGCTGGCTGGCCCGCACCCTCTGCTACTTCTTCCCTTCCAAAACCAGTCTCTCAAGCTGCTATGGGATGCAGACGTTGATCGACTGTTCGGGGGCCTGGCGGGTGTTGGGGGCTTTTGTCGTCGGATCCCTGGCCAAATTGCTGGGGATCCGCGGAGCCTTCTACGCCCTGGCGGGGGAGCAGGCGGCCTTGATCGACGATGTCACCGGCACTTTGCCCCCCTACGACCAGTTCATCGTCTTGGGGCCGCGGGATCCGGCCAAGCTGGTGGCCGAGCTCCATGCCCAGACCGGCTACGAGGTGGCCATTGTCGATGCCAACGATCTAGGCGAAGTAAGCGTTCTGGCAACCAGCCCTGGCGTGGAGGAGGAGCTGGTGGAGCAGGCGCTGCGCAAGAACCCAGCCGGCAATGCGGCAGAGCAAACGCCGATTGTGCTCATCCGGAAGCGGCTGCCGGCATAGAGTTCGTCTGAGACTTGAGAACCTGCATCGCCTGGTGGGTCGACAAGAAGAAGCGCTCGGCGCCCACTTTCTCCACAAACCCAGCCCTTTTGAGGCGATCCATCACCGGCCCCTTCACCTCGGCCAGGGCAAAGCCCACCCCCATTTGCTGCAGACGTTCTACCAACTGGGCCAGGGCCTCCAAAGCGCTGCCGTCGACGAAGTTAATGGCGCTGGCCACCAGCAGCACCTGTTCCACTGCTGGCCGCGCTGCTACCTCCTGCAGGATGGACTCCTGCAGGTAGGCCGCGTTGGCAAAAAACAGGCTTTCATCCACCCGCACCGCCAAGATGCGCGGATCGGTAATCACCTCATGGCGCAGCACGTTGCGGTAGTGCTCGGTGCCCGGCACCTGGCCAACAATGGCGATGTGGGGACGGCTGGCCCGCCAAAGAAAGAGCAGGATGGAAACCAGCACCCCCAGCCCAATCCCCGGCTCCACCCCGATCCCCAACACGCTGGCAAAGGTGACCAGCCAAACCAAGGCATCGCCGCGGTCGTAGCGCCAGCTCTGCAGCAAGGGGTGAAAATCCACCAACCCCAACACGGCTACCAAAACAATAGCTGCCAAGGTCGTCTGGGGCAGGAAGGTAAACAGGGGCATCAGCCAGATCACGGCCAGGGCTATCAGGGATCCCGTGACCACCGAGGCCAGGCCGCTGTTGGCCCCGGCCTGAGCGTTAACCACCGAGCGGCTGATCCCACCGGTTACCGGGTAGCCACCACTCACGGCTGCCGCCAGGTTGGCCACCCCCAGGGCCACCAGATCCTGGTTGGGATCCACTTTCTGGCGCCGCTGGCTGGCCAGCGACTGCCCCACCGCATAGCTTTCCGTAAAGCCCACCAAGCTGATGGCCAAAGCTGTGGGCAGCAAAGCTCTCCACTCTGCCCAGCTCAGCCAAGGGAAGGCCAGGGAGGGCAGGCCAGCCGGAATGGATCCCACCACCGCCACCCCTGATCTTTCCGAGAGGTTCAACCCCCACACCAGCAGCGTGGTCAGGAAGACGGCTCCCAGCGGCGCGCCCTTGGTGAGAAGTAGGCCCCAGAGGGGTGGGATCCCCCAGCGGCGCAGTTGAGCGGGGAGCTTCTGCTGGGCGTACACCAAGAGGGTGATGGCCAACAGCCCCAGCCCCAGAGTGACCCAGTTTACCCCCTCCAAGCTCTGCCAGAGCCGTTGCAGCAGCAGCCAGAAGGACTCGGTGTTGGCGATCTTCACCCCCAGCAGATGGCGGAGCTGGCTGAAGGCGATGATCAAGGCTGCCGCGCTGCCGAAGGCCGTTACCACTGAGTGGCTCAAGAAATTGGCCAGAAACCCCAAGCGCAGCAGACCTACCCCTACTTGGATCAAGCCCGCTTCCAGGGCCAAGCCCAGCGCCAGCCGGCCATACTCCGGGCTGCCCGGCTCCGCCAGCGGCTCCAAGCCCGCGGCCACCAGCAGGGAGATGATGGCCACCGGCCCCACCGACAAAGCCCGGCTGGATCCCAGAAAGCCGTAGGCGATCACCGGCAGGATGCTGGCGTAGAGGCCCGCCTGGGGAGGCAGCCCGGCCAGCAGCGCGTAGGCCATGCTCTGGGGCACTAGGAGAGTGGCTGTAACCAGTCCGGCAATGAGATCCCCTGGTAGATCCTCTGGCCGATAGCGAAGCCACCACAAGGAATCCCTGGTAAAGGGCAGGTAGCGCGCCAGGATTCTCTGGGGGGAAGGGATCCCACTCATAGGGCCTGACCTCGGTTCCAGGGCATGCGGGCCAAAAGCAGCGCCAGACCACAGGTGTTGGTGATCCCGGCAAACACCAGCCCAGCTCCCACAAAGCCGCTCAACACCAGCCAGGCCGGATGGACAAAGGCTCCCAGCAAGGTTCCGGTGAGCACCAGGGATCCCGCCGCAATTTGCACCTGCCGCATTAGAGAAATGGGCGCGTTGCGGGTGCGGGTGGTGGGCAGCTTGGCAGCCTTCCAAGCCTCAATCCCGCCTTTTAGACTAAGCACCTCCGGCCAGCCGTGGTCTAGCAACTGACAGGCAGCGCGGATGGAGCGGTTGCCCATGCGACACTGCAACACCACCGGTTTTTCCGGCGTCGAGGCCGGCACCCTGGCCGGGTCAAAGGTAGATAGAGGCATGTTGATCGCCCCTGGGATCCGCTCATCGGCATATTCTCCCGGCTCCCGCACATCGATGAGCTGTACCCGCCCTTGGTCCAGCCACTGCTTTAAGGTCAGGGCGTCGATCTCCTTGAGACGGGGATCCCGTTCCTGCTGAGCGGAAGGCGTAGGATTTTGTCGGGCTACAGTCATTGGTTTCCTCCTCGGGTAACTAACCTTCTTCCTCAAGCAACCTGCTGGGCTCGCCGGGGTAAAACTGGCTATCCAGGATTTGCTCGGGAGCGTAAGGACACGTCTTGGGAAAAGTCTTTCTGGGCAGCTTTGTCTCTTCCAGGGCCAGCTGCAGCGCCCTCAAGTAAGACTTGGAGATGGCCTCCGGCAAATAGGGCCTCAAGCTGGGGTTTTCTTCCAACAGATCCAGAACTTCCTGTCGCTGCACCTGTAGGGTAAGAAGCCAGCTTACAGATCTAGCCTGCGGCTGATACTCCCATTTCAGAAGGTGCCCCACCAAAACCCCTAGCCGGTTGCGCAGCTCTTGCCGCTGTTGCCTGCCCAACGATTCCATCTCCTCAATCAAATGGGGCAGGTCTAGCTTCTCCCAAGCCCGCTCCCGCAGAAATTGAGCTTGTTGCTGAGTCCAAGCATAGAAATCCTTCTCATAGAGACTTTCTGGATCCACTCTCAACCCTCCCATTTCTGACCCGCCGGCTCAGAGAAGTCTAGCTAGCCCCGCAGGCTTTACAGCCAGGCTCTCCCACCCAAGAGGGTTTGCCCCACTAAACCGCGGCTGCCACTTGGCCACACTGCTCGTTGGCGGGCACTGCTTCCTGGATCTTTTTGGGCTGAGGTAGGTTGAGGCTGTTCATCAGGGCGATGAAGCTCTCCCGCGAACGCAAATTTCCGGTCTCCGGATCCACAAAGCGGGGGTTCCAGCGCTTCTCTTCGCCAATAGTGGAGACGGTGTGCCCCCGGTAGTCATGGCCGGGATAGACCAACGTCTCGTCCGGCAGGGTAAACAGGTGCTGGGTAACATGGTCATACATCAGGCCGGGATCCCCGCTCTGGAAATCCGTGCGCCCACAGCCGCGAATGAGCAGGGCATCGCCGGTAAGAACGCGATCCCCATTGACGCGATAGGTCATGTGGCTGTCGGTGTGGCCCAGGGTGGCGATGGCCTCGATGACAATGGATCCCACCTGCAGCGTTTCCCCATGGCCGATAAAGCGATCCGCACATTGCGCCTTGGCCTGAACCGGCACCACCCCTTGGCAGCCGGTCAGCTCGCGCAGCTTGCCAGTGCCGGTGATGTGATCGGCGTGGACGTGGGTTTCCAAGCAGTACTTCAAGGTCAGACCCAGCTCTCGAATTAACTTCAAGTCCCGCTCCACCTGCTCCAAAACGGGATCCACCAGAGCTGCCTCGCGGGTGTCTGGGTCTGCGATTAAATAGGTGTAGGTGCTCGTCTCGGTGTCGAACAGTTGGCGAAATAGCATGCTGCCCTCCTGTCTGTTGGCAAAACCCGAACGCGATCCAATTCGGGCCTCTAGATCTACTGTATAACTATTTAGTGTTAAAATCAAGCCAGCGCATCCCTTAAGACAGGCTATGGATTGGGACGAGCTCGTGAAAGGTGGCAAAGACGAGTGCCAGTTGACCCTGACGCCAGAAGTGCTGACCAGCGTAGCGGATTACTTCAAGGTTTTGGCGGAGCCCAGCCGGCTGCAGATCCTGTGTCAGTTGCGCTCGGGGCCCAAGAACGTCACCCAGATCTTAGAGGCCACCGGCATGGGCCAGGCCAACGTTTCCAAACATCTCAAGATCTTGGCGCAGGCAGGGATCGTCAGCCGCGAGCCCAGGGGCGTGAGCGTCTACTACCAAGTTGCCGATCCCATCTGCTTTGAGCTGTGCGAGGTGGTGTGCAAGCAGTTGATCGAGCGGCTCAAGCAGCAAGCCCGGCAATTGCAGCCGCTGGCAGCCCTTCACTCCGGCAGGCTGAGCCGGGAAGGCTCCTGAGGGCGGGGGCGGCGCAGCATCAGGGGAAGGCTCAGCAGCCCAAACAGGGCCACCACCGCAGCCATGATCCAGACGAGAAAACGGCTGGGGCGAAAGTTGCCCGCCTCGATTTGCCGCATCACCTGGTTGTAGCGCCAGGTTGAAAGGCCAATTGTCAGGATCCCAAAGATCACCAACAGGAGGCCCAGGTTCTGGGTACTCAAGAGGCCGTGGCTCGGGGAGGGCTGCTCGGGGGAGCTGGAAGCTTCGATCTGCTGCAGAAAGAGGCTGAAGCGGGTGAGGGCAAAACCAAAGGCAATGAGAGCCACAGAGGTGCGCAGCCAAGCCAGAAAGGTGCGCTCGTTGGCCTGGTGTTCCCGTTGGCGATCCGGGGGCAGGTTCATGGGCTGAAGGGATCCCTCAGGGGCTAATTTTAAGGCAGCGGGGATCGGGCAAGCTGGCCTTTTCCGGCTGGCGGGGGAAATAAAAGGCGGTACGCCGGCAGATCTCCACCAACATCAACATCACCGGCACCTCGATCAACACCCCTACGACGGTGGCCAGGGCGGCCCCTGAGTTCAAGCCAAACAGCACCACCGCCGTTGCAATGGCCACCTCAAAGTGGTTGCTGGCGCCGATTAAAGCTGCCGGAGCCGCATCCTCATAGCACAAGCCCAGTTTCTGGGCTGCCACATAGGTGATGCCGAAAATGAGGTTGGTTTGAACGAAAAGAGGCACTGCGATCAACAAAATGTGGAAGGGATTTTCCACAATGAGATCCCCTTTAAAAGCAAAAAGAAGCACCAACGTCACCAGCAAGGCGGCGATGGCAATGGGGTTGAGGTAGCGCAAAAAAGCTTTTTCAAACCATTCCCGGCCCTTGGTTTTGAGAATCCAATAGCGGGAGGCTGCTCCTGCAACTAACGGTAGGCCCACATAGACGGCCACCGACAGCAAAATGGTTTGCCAGGGCACCGTTAAATCGCTCATGGCCAGCAGCCAGCGGCCCAGCGGTGCGTAGAGGAAGAGCATGGTTAAAGAGTTCACCGCCACCATCACCAGGGTGTGGCCCTGGTTGCCATAGCTGAGATAGCCCCACATCAGCACCATGGCTGTACAAGGAGCAATGCCCAACAAAATGGCCCCGGCAATGTAGGAGCTGCTGAGGCTAATCTCTGTGCCGCGGATGATTTCCGTGCCGGTTATCCAAGGGGCAAACAGCCACCCCAAAAAAAACTGGGCGATCACCACCATGGTAAAGGGCTTCACCAGCCAGTTCACGGCCAGGGTCAACAGCACTGGCTTGGGAGATTTCAAAGCATAGGCTGCCTGGCCGAAGTCAATTTTCACCATGATGGGATACATCATGAAAAACAGGCAGACGGCAATGGGAAGGGAGACCTGATAGAGGCTCAAGGCATCCAAAGCCTCGGCCACGCCCGGAAACCATCGCCCCAGGAGGATCCCGGCAACAATACACAGGGCCACCCAAAGGGTGAGATAGCGCTCAAAAAAGCTCAGGGAGCCGCCGCTGGGGAGAGCTTTGGGGTCAGATGCGGTTAGGGCCATGATCAAAAGCCGCGTTCCTGTGTGCTCTGTCAGGATACATCAAAACAACTTGTTTGGTATGCCCCCAACTTACCCAGAGGCGGGATCCCTCCGGAGAAAGGTAGTGGCAGCGGCGTAAAATGGAGCTGGCAAGCGGAGGAGAAGCAAAAAGTGATCAAACCCCACTCTGCCCATCTGTTGACCCCCGACTTCCGCCTCAGCTTGGCAGTGCTGGCTTTGGCGGTGCCGCTGTTGTGGCTCTCGTTTTGGCTAGGGTTGGGAGTGGGGTTGTTTGGCCTGTTTTTGCTGGTACAGACCTGTCTGATCGGGCTGGCCTTTACCCGCACGGCGCTGCAGGTCTACAGCGGCTCCCGGCGCATCCGCGAGTTCCCCTACAGCGAGTGGCAGGACTGGCAGATCTTCTGGCGGCCGGTGCCGATTTTGTTTTTCTTCCGAGAAAGCCGGAGCATTCACTTTTTGCCGATGCTCTTCAACCCGGTCGAGCTGCGCATCTGCCTGGAGGAGCGGCTAGGCCACCTGCATGCCCGACGGCAGGGATCCCCTTTCCACCCATCAGGCCGATGAGCGGTTCCGGGGGCTGGGTTTGGCAAGAGGCAGGGAGATGGCGTTGGCTGCAGTGTCAACTGCTGGCGGGGTGGCCCCATGCTTTTGGCTGTCGTCAAGCTTCCCCCTATCAACCAGCCGATATGGCCGACCAGTTGCAACTCCTCCCAGAACGAGCTGCGTGGGGCCACCAGGTGCATGGCTGTCGCTGGACGTGGGCGGATGCAGTTGTCTTCTCCCAGGGGAGGGCTTCAGGTTCTCACGTCGGGGAAGGGAGTTTCGCCCGTCCCGAAGCAGATGCCGTGATCGCCCGTCGCCCAGGGGACTCGGCCTGGGTTTGCACTGCCGACTGTGTGCCCATTTTGGTGGCCAGCCCCCACTGGGTGGCCGCAGTTCACGCCGGCTGGAGGGGGACGGCTGCCGGCATCCTGACTAAGGTGCTGCAGGCCTTTCTCCAGGGGGGGATCCCTGCCAGCCAAATCCGCATTGCCCTGGGGCCGGCCATCTCCGGGCCAGCCTACCAGGTTTCTCAGGAAGTGGCCGAGCAGGTGCTGCAGTCGCTGCCTTCAGGGGTAGACCCACAACCTGCCCTCTGGCCAGATCCTCTGCCGGGTAAGGTGCGCCTGGATCTGCGCTGGATCAACCGCGCCCAGGCCGAAGCTCAGGGGATCCCGCCGGAGCACATCGCCATCAGTCCTCATTGCACCTTTGGCCAGCCTCAGGATTTCTTTTCCTATCGCCGCGAGGGGGCCTTAGAGGATGACCAGGGCCGTCGTTGCGTGCAGTGGTCGGCGATTGGCCTGCCAAAGGCGGCTTTTGACAAATCCTAGCTGCCAAAAATAGCAGCTATAATTGCCCTCAAAACTCAACCCTATCTCGCGGGGGAGGGATCCCATGCTTTGCCGGCTTGCCCTTCGGGGGTTGGTTTGGGTGGCTTTGTCTTTCCCTTTTGCCTTTGTCGGAGAAGCCCCTGCCCAGACCTCTCTGACGGGCATCAACCGCGACAACGTACTGCAACTGAACATCGGGCCCGGACGCCGCCTGGCTCCAGGGCCCGCAAAGGGTTCCGGCTCCGAGCAAGGCCAGGATCCCACCGTTCCCTCGGCGCTGATGTGGGCAGAGTGGCATATCCGCGCCAATGTTTGTACCGGCAACCTATCTGCCGAAGAATTGGCGGAGCTGTTTCCCTTGGTCAACCAAGAGTTAGTAGATGCCGTTTGTCAAGGGGGAAGTTAGCCGGCTTGCCCAGGCAAGCGGTAAGGTGAAAAGAAAGCTCTCAGGTTGCTGCTGCATGGATTTTGAGAAGCTCTTGGAGGAATGGGTGGCAGCCTTCACCCAGGCGGCGGAAGAAAGCCTCACCGCTTTGGAAGCCGCCCTGACGGAGTTGGCGGAACACCTGGCCGCACCTCTCCAAGAAACCCTTCGGCAGTGGGAAGCCTTCTGGAGCCTGGAGGAGGAGCCGCAGCCCGGTTCAGAGCTCGATGAGGAAACGTTCAACCCTGCTGAGGGGGAGTCCTTCAGCACCAGCCGTTTCTTCGTCAGCCCACTGGGGTTCGGGGGTGTAGTTGTTTATACTTATGTCGCTTCGCCGCCTGGCTGGATTGGGGATCCCACCTGTCGCTACAATGCCCTTTCCCCGGAGTTGCGCTGTGCCGTCAACCCCTATGGCCCCTGTGAAGGCTGCCCCCACTATGAGCCGCGAGAGCGGAGCCCTTCGCGTTAGCCGGCCTGAGGGCTTTCGCCATGCAGGGTAGCCGCCTCATTGTTGCTCTAGATACCGCTTCTTGGGAGCAGGCCCTGAAGTGGGTGGATCGCCTGCCCCAGGTGCTGTGGTGGAAGGTGGGCCTGGAGCTGTTTACGGCTGTTGGCCCTCAGATTTTGCAGGCCCTTAAGGAACGGGGCAAGCGCATTTTTCTCGATTTAAAGCTGCACGACATTCCCCACACAGTGGGGCGGGCCGCTCAGGTGGCCGTTGGTTATGGGGTGGATCTGCTCACCGTTCATGCCGCTGGCGGCAGTGCCATGTTGCGGGCAGCAGTGGCCGCCACCCAGGGCAGTTCTTGCCGGCTGTTGGCAGTTACTCTTCTCACCAGCCTTGGCCCCGACCAGGTGCGGCAGGAGTTGGGCGTTGAACGAGATCCCGGCGACTATGTGTTGCAGTTGGCGCGGCTAGCTCTGGATCAAGGCGTGAGCGGGCTGGTCTGCTCCCCCCAGGAAGTGGGACGGCTACGGCAGGCTTTGGGGCCGGAGGTGCTGCTGGTAACCCCAGGGATCCGCCTTGGGGATCCAGAAGCGGAGGACGACCAGCGGCGGGTCTGCACCCCCGCGGCAGCGCTGCGGGCGGGGGCCGATTATTTGGTGGTGGGCCGCCCCATCACGGCGGCTGCGGATCCCGTTTCGGCCTGGCAACGCTTTCAAGCTGTAGAGGAAGCGATCGGCTGAGGATTGGGGCAATGCCGTTCCTAGGCTGGTGTAGCCGGCGAAGAAGACAAGCGGGCGGGTATCTTTTCCCCCACCCCGCCCGAGGGGGGTGGCGGATAGGTTTGTCGGCGGCTTTGGGGTTGTGCTGCCTTACTGCCACAGCAGCCAGAGGAGAAGTTTGTGCTGCCGATCCGCAAACCTGGGCTGAAGCCCTGACAGAGCAGTTGCCCTTGTTTCTCAATTTGGCCTTGAGCCGCGCCCGCTCAGACTTTCAGGTGGTGTTGGTGGGCCGGCCAGAGGCCGAACTCCTCTCTGCCGAGGAGCTGGCCCAGCTTCTGCCGGATAGCCCAGCCGCCTCGGCTTCCCAAGGCTTTCGCTTGTATTTCACCACGCTGGAGCGCCGCTTGGTTCTGCCCCAGCAGCCCGAGCGGGAGGATAACCCCCTAGCCGGTCGGCGCAGCGAAACCCTGCAACTGGCTTATGAAGCTTATGTGCTGCGGGCTACACCTGGGGATCCCTGGCAACTGGTGCGCCTGCAGGTTACCGGCGCCGGTGTTCCTGTCCGCGACGTCACCGAAGGACTGACCGCCCAAGCCATTCGTCGCTGGCAGGAGGCTGGGTGTCCCTTGACGGGCGATCTAGAGTTGACTAGGCCTACCCTATGAAGTTTCCCCCCGCCATGCCTCCTCAGGGCAAACGGCTGTCTCGTCCCTCTTTTCCTCAACTGAGCCTGTCCAGGGCGGACAAACGTCGGCACCACCGCCCAGACGGGCTCAGTTGGGTGAGCCACTGGCTGCTGTGGGGAGGGATGGGGTTGCTGCTGGGTCAGCGGCTCCGCTTTGTGGGGCAACCGGCTCAGATGCTGTGGTGGCGCGCTGTGCCCATCAGTGGCCCTGAGGGATCCCTGCCCCCTGTCCAAGCGGAACTGCCTCTCTACCATTCAATTGCAAACGGGCTACTGCCCTGGCTGGCTGAGGGAACCGGGATCCCCCCCGAAGGGATCCTGCGAGCTGTCTCGGCCCTGGCCTGCCTGGTAATCCTGCTGTTGTGCTGGAGCTGGGGCAATTTCTGGAGCGCTGGCCTGTGGGGACTCAGCCCCTGGGTGCTGACCCAGGGTTTGGAGCCGGGCAACGAGATCTTGGCCAGCCTGGTCTTGTTGGTCAGCAGCGGTGTTGGACCGGGATCCCGCCTGCGCTGGGGGGGTTTGGCGCTGGCCTGTGCCTTGAGCTACAAAGTTTGGCTCTTGGCCCTGCTCTGGGGGGCGCTATGGACTAGCCAACACTGGCCGCGGCAGCGGTTGCAAGGGCTACTCTGGCTGCTGCTGGTGATTGGCCTCTCCTGGTTGCTGCGGGTCGAGCTGCCCGCCGATCCCTTCACCGGGACAGAGCGCTTTCCTACGGCGACGGTGTCCTATTCGCTCACCAGCCAAAGCGGCCTGGCTGTTCTGGCCACCTTGATGTTGCCCTTGGGGCTGGCCTTGGTGCGGCTGGGTTGGCCCTGGGCGGAGCGCCAACAAACCCTGCTCAGCTTGGCTGGTTTGGGCCATGTCCTGTGGATGGGGGTGCTAGCAGCTTGGCTTTGGGATCCCCAGATGAACCTGTTGCAGCAAAGCGCCCGTTGGGGCCTGGTGGCCCTGCCCTTTTTGTGCCTGAGTGCCGGTGGCGTCTTGGCGGAGATCCCCTGCCGGGGCTGGCGACAGTTTTTGGGATCCCTGCTCTTAGCCAGCTCGTTCTTGTTATCGTGGCAAGCGTTGGCCTGAGTTCTTCTCCTGCCTTGAAGATTCGGATGCGGCCCCTCTTAGAGACCCTGTTCGCCCGGCGGGCCCAGGCGGTGATCCCGCCTCCTGTTGGCGCGGAGATCGCTGGGGCGGTGCCGGTAGTAACCAGTTTTACCTTTGGCCTGGCGGATCCGCGGTTGTTTCCCAAGGCCGACCTGGCGCGGGCGACAGCGGAGGTGTTGGCGGAAGATGGGGATGCTGCCCTCAATTACGGCGGCACCTTTGCCGGGTTGATCGAGGTGGTGCAGCAGTTGATGCGGGCCAGAGGGGTGGAGGCGCAGCCGGAAAACCTCTTGATCGGCTATGGCTCTGGGCAGATCCTTGGCCTCTTGCCCCAGGTCTTTGTGGAGCCGGGGGATGTGGTGATCGTGGAGGGGCCCACCTTCATGGGGGCGGTCAGCCGTTTTGCGGCGGCAGGGGCGCGTCTGATCTCGATCCCGGTGGATGGGGAGGGCATGGTGGTGGATCGCCTGGAAGAGGTGTTGCGCGAGCTAGCCCGCCAAGGGATCCCACCCCGCTTTATCTACACCATTCCCACCTTTCACAACCCTAGGGGCTGCACCCTCTCTTGGCCGCGGCGGCAGAAGCTGCTGCAGTTGGCGGCTGAATACGGCGTGGTGGTGGTGGAGGACGAGGCCTACTACGACCTGCGCTTTGTCGGGGATCCCTTGCCCAGTTTGGCCGCGCTGGATAAAGAGGGCTGGGTTCTGCACGTGGGCACCTTTTCCAAGATTGTGGCGCCGGGGGTGCGGGTGGGCTGGGCCTGTGGCCATCCCGAGATCATCCGCCGCTTGGAGATGTTTCGCAGCGAGGGATCCCTGGGGCCTTTTTTGGGCCGGGTGGTGGCCCGATACTGCGGGGAAGGCCGCCTAGAGAGCCACATTCAGCTTTTGATCCGCCGTTACCGAGAAAAGTGCCACCTGATGTTGGAGGCCATTGCTCAATGTTTTCCCCCTGAAGTCAAGGTGGAGGCCCCTGGGGGTGGATTCTTTATCTGGTGCGAGCTGCCCCCTCCCCTGAGTGCCGACACCTTGCTGCAGGCCACCCGAGCGCTGGGGGTAACTTTCTTGCCGGGTACCCACTGCTTTGCTGATGGCCAAGGGGATCACGCCCTGCGCCTCGCCTTCAGCTACCAACCGGAAGAGCGCATCCTCAGCGGCATCCAGATCCTCGGAGAGCAACTGTACAAACTCATGGGCCAACGATCAATATAGGAAAAAGAATCTGCTAGGGCAGCCACAAAGCGGCTCTTAACCTTCGGGGATTAGTAGGTTGGTCGCTCCAAATTGCGTTGAAACCGTTTGCCTTGATCCCCAGCTCCTTTTGTCCTTCGGGAGAGAAGTTGGGGGTGAGGGGAAAGGGTGAGGGGAAAGTAAGAGGAATCGAGACAAGCTATTTCGCTGCTCTTCGGAGCAGCCATATTTGAATGGATGCAGCAGCGCTGCAAGCTCTTTGCTGTGCCGGCAGAGGAACTCTTAAAAACCTGCCACTTGCCGTCTGGGACGTCGCCCCAGCACGTTGAGGATGAAAACTCCCGCCACACCCAAACAGAGGAGCAGCGCCACCGGATTATGCACTATCGATGAGACTAAAATAGTCGTCCCTGTTAAAACCAAGGCTATGAAAAAGGTGACCACTCTCGTCATAGATCGCCCCAGGCCGCTTAGAAAAGGAAAGATGCTGAGCATCGTATGAAGGGGGACGAAGAAAGAGTCGGCCCCGATCCACATCATCAAGAATCCCACAAAGCGCAGGATCCAAGTCAGGGCATTGTGTTCGGCAGCAAGACGCTCAATGGCTGCAAATCGATCGCTGGCAAATAGCCGATAAAATCGAATGCTGCGCGGCCCCAGGTAGCTCTCTAGGCTGTTAGGGGTGGCCAAACGACCAAAGACAGTTACTTGAGTTCCGCTGTACAAGGCAGTGTACGAAGTTCGCATATCGCCAATTTGTGGATTGGCCAGGGTTCCCCGCCCCTTGAAAAATAAGAGCCTTCCACCCTAGCTGGGATCCCCGGGATCAACGTTTGGGGCTCCAGAGGAACAGCGTAGGGAGTTTCGATCTGCAAATCTTGCATTCTAATTCGGTAATTCCCAATTTGAGCCTGGCTGACTCGAAAGAGTTGGCTGGAAAAAGCCATCGGTGGGTTGACGTGCTCACTGCTGCGATAAAACCGGCTTGAATCTTCGGGGTTTTCCGTCCAGACTTTGGTGTAAGTATAGATTGTCTCTCTGACTTCCGATCCGCCAAACTCCTCTTGAGTGCGAGTTTCTTTTTCCTCTTCCCAAGCATACATTTCCGCCTTGCGCCTGACGGCAATATACGGCCCTGGCCGCAGGAAGAGATTATCGCCCAAAAGCTCATTGCTGGTAATTGGGCCTGTGAGCGATACTAAGCTTCCAAGAGGCGCAGAGGGCGAGCCCAATGGACTGATTTCAATGGCCCCAGTTGCCACTTGGGCAAGGTTGACCCGCCCCTCATTCCAAAACAAAAGCCAGAACGATCCCAAAACAATCCAACAAACACTGATACAAAAGAACTGGCCAGCCGCGAGCCAAACCCAACCCGCTCTACCTGTCTATAACGCTCAGCCATAGCCCTGTCCCCAGCGATGGCTTCAGTCTAGCACAGCCCCTTCTATTTATCCATGAAATCTAGCCGTTTTATAGAATTATAGAATTCAGAGCAAGTTTTTAACTTTTCCAAACTTATGTCTATTCCAGAAGTAGATTGCACCTCGTACAGGTTATGAGAACCCTATTTTTCAGCTAAGAATTGATTAAGCAATGTCCCCCCTTACAGCCTTGACCAGGCGCCGGAAAAACTGCCCCACGCCCTTCACCAGATGGGGTGCCGATTCTGGGCGAGGCGGGATCCCTGCCATTAGGGTGTAGTAGTCATCCAAAAGGTCGTGCTCTTCCGGAGAAACGGCGTTGTCGGCCATCATCAGGTTGCCGATTGCCCCCAGAAGTTGTAGGCGCTCGGTTTCGGTGGCCTGGGCGAGATAATCGGCCATCCAGCGCTCCGTTTGCGCCATCGGAATGGGCTCTTGGATCAGCTCTCGCAGCTCGGCATCGTGCTCCAAACCATAGCGGCGCAGCAGGGATCTCAGATAGGCCAACTCCTGCGGCTCTAGGTGCCCATCGGCCCAGGCGGAGCCGGCCACAATTTTGAGGATGAGCCGATGTTGGGTTGTCGGGTTCATGGCGGGATCCCTTGTCGCTAGAGGTGCCGCTGGCGGTCGGGGTTCTGGGGCCCTGAGCGAGCTGGGAAGGGGCTGGCCAGGGGCAGTCTCACTCGGCGAGGCCGCAGGCGCGTTTTAACCAGGCGGCATCTTGTTCTGACAAGGTGGCGTGGTGAATGGCGTAGACCTGGCGGTGATACTCCTCAAGCCAAGCCCGCTGTGCCTCGTCCAAGAGATCCCAATCGATCAGCCGCCTATCGAAAGGGATCCAAGTCAGGGAGCGAAAGCCCATCCAGCCCTCTGGCTCCGGAATTGCAATCACTTCGTAGAGGTTCTCTAGGCGAATTCCACCCCAGCCCGGCTGGTAGTAGCCCGGCTCGATACTGGTGATCATGCCTACCTTGAGGGGGGTGCTGGCGCGGCGGTGGATCCCGTTGGGCCCCTCGTGGACGTTCAAAAAGGCGCCGACACCGTGGCCGGTACCGTGGCCGTAGTCCAGCCCCGCTTGCCAAAGGCTGGAACGGGCAATGCCATCCAAGGAGACGCCGTAGGTATCGGGGGGGAAGATCTGACGGGCGCAGTGAATGTGGGCTTTGAGCACCTCGGTGTAGCGCCGCCGGCACAGGGGATCCGCCGGTTGCGGGCCAATCCAGAGGGTGCGGGTAGCGTCGGTCGTGCCCCCCAGGTAGTGGGATCCGGAATCCAACAGAAGCAACTCGCCTGTCTGCAAGAACTTCTGGGGATCGGGGGTGCCGTAGTGGACGATGGAGCTGTTGGCGCCGGCCCCGGCAATGGTGTTGAAGCTCAGGCCCACCCAATCCCCTTCCTCGCGGTAGTGGGCCTCCATAACAGCGGCCACATCGGCTTCGCTGATGGGGATCCCTGCTTGGATTTGCCGGTCAATCCAGGCCAGGGTGCGGATCTTGGCCCGGCTGGCTTTGCGGTTGGCCAGGCGCATCTGCTCCAGCTCGGTGGGGTTTTTGACCGCCTTGAGGAGATCCACGGGGTGATCCAACTCGCGACAGGTTGCCCCCCGCAGCAGCTCTTGCGTGCCCTGGGTAGTCTGCTTGGGATCTACTCCCACTGGCCCGTAGCGCTCGGCCCACTGGGGCAGTTGTTCCCGGTAGGCCTCGTAGGGCCAGAGCTCTACCCCTGCCTCAGCCAGCACTTGCTTTGCGGAGGGAGTGAGGCGCTCCAGATCTGTGAAGAGGGCAACCCTCTCCAGGGCAACTAGCGCATAGGCGCGGAAGACCGGGTTGTAGGGAATGTCGGAGCCGCGCAGGTTAAACAGCCAAGCTACCTGATCCAGTTTGGTTAGGGGCAACAGTCCCACCCGCTTGCGGCGCATCTCCTGGCGCACCTGGGCCAGCTTGTCGCTGGGGGGGGCTCCGCAGAGCTGGGCAGGGACAGGGTAGATGGGTTGCTCCAAGAGGGCTTGGCTAGATTCCTTGGCCAGCTTGTCCAGTGGGTTTTCGCTAACCGGCACCAGCAGCACTCCTCCGGCTTGGGCGTGGGCTTGCAACTGGCGGTAGGTGGCCACCGACACCGTAAAAGGATCCACCCCCAGGCGAAAGCCGGATCCCAGCTCTTCCACGATCTCCATCAGGCTGGGCTGATCCGGCAGGCCGCCTTTGATCACCGTAAACAGGTTGGGATCCACCTCCCGCTCCGCCTGCTCGTGGTAGCGGGGATCCACCCACAGCCAGGCGCGGTCTTGGCTGATTAGGGCATCGCCCACCGAGCCGGTAAAGCCCGTGATCCACTGCCGCCGCTTGCGATATTCCAGCAAATACTCATTGAGGTGCTCATCAGCCGAGGGCACCCAAAAGCCATCGAGATTTTGTTCCTGCAAAAGCTGACGCAACTGCTGCAAACGAGTGGCAATATCCAGGCGGGGCAGGGTTTGGAGCATGGTGGGGATGAGAGGGAGATCTGGGCCGATGACCTTAGAGACCAATATAGTTCTCTTTACCTTGGGAAAGCAGATGGGAAGAGAGGAACCGGCTACCTAGGCCGCTGGTCAACTGCGAAGCAGTAGCCAAGGGCTTCTGCGTTATTGCTAGGCGACGCGGTTGCGAACGCACCGCTCTAACTCCCCTCTCCCTCTGGGAGAGGGGCTGGGGGTGAGGGCGCTTCTGGGAGAGGGGTTGGGGGTGAGGGCTGAGATTCGGGAAAGCCGGCCTCTCGCCAAGCGCGGATCCCGCCGTCCATGGAGATCACGCGGCGGTAGCCCATCTTTTGCAGGTTATCGGCTGCCAGCGCCGAACGAAAGCCGCCGCCACAATAGAGGACAATCTCGGCTTCTTTGTCTGGGATCACCTTCTCGATGTCCCGCTCGATAATGCCTTTGCTGAGGTGAATGGCGCCGACGATGTGGCCGGCCTGCCACTCCGACTCTTCCCGCACGTCGACCAAATAAAAGGGATCCCCTTGCAGTTGTTTCTGCCTGACTTGCTCGACTGTCAGCTCTTGGATGCGGCTTTTGGCCTCGTTGACCAAAGCTAAGAAAGCAGGGGAGTGGTGGGACGCCATGCACACCTCGCCGAGAACCCAGCTCCCAGGATAAACCCAGGCCCACTCCAGTGAGGCAACGCCAAACCTCAAAACCTCGATCCTCAGCAAGCTAAACTAAAGAAAGGCAGATTTGCCGCCGGAGGCCCCCAGTTTGAGCTTCCAATCCACCCTTTCCCAACTGCTTGGGTTCCTTGCTCTGACTTTGAGCTGGGGGATCCCTTTGCCCAGCAAGGCAGCGGCCCAGGCTGCCCCCTTGCCTCTGGAAAGCGGGATCCAAAAACAGGTCTCCGCCCCGGCACCGGCTCCCTTGGTGAAGTGGCTGCAAGAGCAAATAGAGGCCGCCAACCGGCGGGATCTGGAGGAGGTGATGGCCGGCTATAGCCCCGACTTCCGCCACCGCGACGGCCTGGATCGGCAGGGGGTGGAAAGGGCCATTCGCAAGCTGTGGGAGGCCCATCCCCAGCTGACCTACGCAGCGGAAATTCTCTCTTGGCGGCGGCTAGGCCCTGAGATCGTGGCCGAGATCGCCAGCCAAGTGCAGGGATCCCAATCTTCAGCGCGGGGGGAGTTTCAGGTGCAGGCCTCTGCCCTGGTGCGCAACCGCTACCGCCCGAATGCGGCCAAGCCGGAGCAACTGCTGTTGGTGGAGCAGGAAGTGCTGCGGGAGGCCAGCACCCTCACCTCCGGCTCGGCGCCCCCCACCGTCACCTTCAGGTTGCCGGAGGTGGTCAAGCCGGGATCCCCCTACTCGCTGCAGGCCATTGTGGCCGAGCCCCTCGCCCAATCTTTGCTGTTGGGCGCCGTCGAGGAGCAGCCCGTGGCTGCGGCCGGCTACTTAGATCTAACTTCGTTTGCCCTTGAACCTCTGCAGGCGGGCGGGCTCTTCCTGCAGGCAGATGCGCCGCCAGAAGCTGGCGCCCGCTGGCTCTCGGTGATGCTAGTCAACCAGAGTGGCCTTGTTGTCGAAAGCCGGCGCCTCGTCATTCAACCCTGAGGGATCGACAGCCCTTAAGGACTCTTGACCTGGGTAGTTGTTGAGATCTTTTGGGCGAAGCTGAGATTTGAGAGGTCTGGAAGCCCTCGGAAGATTTCTGCTCGACTCCAAGCCCCGGCGGTCGTCGAAAACTTGCAGAAAAACTATCCGCTCTCCCCCACCACCCAGGCAAAACAGGCGGTCCAGGAGAGAGCGGTCTAGCGGGCCTTCAACTGGAACCTGACTGCCGGGAGGAACTCCAAGCGAGCCAGAACGCGAAGACTCCTCAGCAAGCTAAGGATCTGAGTTCAGGCCGTTAGAGAACAGCCCCGGCGCACAGCCGGCTGAACCCAACTTGACGACCCTTACAACAACTACTATCTGGCATCCGCTGGAACCTCCCTTACTCAACGACATCCTGAGGCTAGCACAAATCTTTACCAAGGTGGCGGGCCGGATCCCTTCCCCTCAGGCCAAGGAGACTGAGAACGAGGCAACGGCGTAGGATAGAAGGACGCCCTTTAGCCTGCTCAAGTTGCCGTGGACTACAAAAGTACCCTCAACCTGCCGCAAACCCAGTTTCCCATGCGGGCGGAGGCTGCCAAGAGGGAGCCCGCCATCCAAGCCTTTTGGCAGGAAGAGCAAATCTATCAGCGTCTGTCGGAGAACAATCCTGGGGATCCCTTTGTGCTGCATGATGGGCCGCCCTATGCCAATGGCGACATCCACATGGGCACCACCCTCAACAAGATCCTCAAGGACATCATCAACAAGTACCACCTCCTGCAGGGGCGCAAGGTGCGCTATGTGCCCGGCTGGGATTGCCACGGTCTGCCCATCGAGCTGAAGGTGTTGCAAAGCCTCTCCCCCCAGGAGCGGCAGAGCCTCACCCCCCTACAACTGCGGCAAAAGGCCAGAGAGTACGCCTTGCACTACGTCAACGTGCAGCGGGCCAGTTTTCAGCGGCTGGGGGTATGGGGAGATTGGGATCGGCCCTACCTGACCCTATCGCCGGAGTACGAGGCGGCCCAGATCGAGGTGTTTGGCCAGATGGCCCTTAAAGGCTACATCTACCGCGGCCTCAAGCCCGTCCACTGGAGCCCCAGCTCCCAGACAGCCCTGGCGGAAGCGGAGCTGGAATATCCCGACAACCACATCTCCCCCAGCATCTACGTAGCTTTTCCTCTGCAGAGCCTCAGCCCGGCGGCGCAGCCGATTTTGGAGCCCTTCTTGCCAGGCCTGCGGGCGGCCATCTGGACGACTACCCCGTGGACGATCCCGGCCAACTTGGCTCTCTGTTTCAATCCCAAGCTTACCTATGCGGTGGTGGAGTCTCCCCGCTTCGGCCTACTACTGATTGCCGCCGATTTGCGGCAGCGGCTGGAGAAAGTCCTGGAGACCCCCTTAGAGGTCAAGGCCACCCTGCCGGGATCCGCTTTGGAATACTGCCAGGGACGCCACCCCCTCTTTGACCGCCCTAGCCTCTGTGTTTTGGGAGACTATGTGACCACCGAGTCCGGCACCGGCATTGTCCACACGGCGCCGGGGCATGGGGAAGAAGACTTCAAGACTGGCCAAAAGTACGGCCTGCCCATCCTCAGCCCCGTGGACGAGCAGGGGAAGTTTACAGCAGAAGCCGGCCCCCAGTTTGCCGGGCTAGATGTCCTCTCCAAAGAACCGGAGACCAGCGGCAACCTGGCTGTCATTAAGGCTTTGCGGGCTGTCGGCGCCCTGCTCAAAGAAGAACCCTACAACCACAAATACCCCTACGACTGGCGCACCAAAGAACCCACCATCTTCCGGGCCACCGAGCAGTGGTTTGCGTCCGTAGCCGGCTTCCGGGAGCTGGCCCTGCAGGCCATCAAAACCGTGAAGTGGATCCCACCGGAAGGGGAAAACCGCATCACCGCCATGGTCAAGGAGCGCTCCGACTGGTGCATCTCCCGCCAGCGGGCCTGGGGCGTGCCCATCCCCGTCTTTTACGACGAGGAGACCGGCGAGGTGCTGCTCACAGCCGAAACTATCGACCACATCAAGGCCATCTTTGCCCAAGAGGGATCCGACGCCTGGTGGAAGCGCCCGGTGGAAGAGCTGCTGCCGGAGCAGTACCGCCGCCATGGCCGCACCTACCGCAAGGGCACGGACACCATGGATGTTTGGTTTGACTCCGGCTCCTCCTGGGCGGCGGTGGCCCGGGCACGCGGGCTGGGCTACCCCGTGGATCTCTACCTGGAGGGTTCGGATCAGCACCGAGGTTGGTTCCAGTCCAGCTTGCTGACCTCAGTGGCGGTCAATGGCTGTGCCCCCTACAAGGCGGTGCTCACCCACGGCTTTGTGCTGGACGAAAAGGGCCAGAAGATGAGCAAGTCCCTGGGCAACGTCATCGATCCCCTGCTGCTCATCAACGGCGGCAGCAATCCGCAGACGGATCCCGCCTACGGGGCCGATGTGCTGCGGCTGTGGGTCTCCAGCGTCGACTACTCCGGCGATGTGCCGATAGGCAAGACCATTCTGGGGCAGATGGCGGATGTCTACCGCAAGATCCGCAACACGGCCCGCTTTTTGCTGAGCAACCTCTACGACTTCAACCCGGCGCAGGATGCTGTTCCTTTTGAAGCGTTGACGGAGTTGGATCGCTACATCCTGCACCGCCTGCAGGAGGTGGGAGCGGAGATCACCGAATCGTTTGAAAACTACCAGTTCTACCGCTTTTTCCAAGCGGTTCAAAACTTCTGTGTGGTGGATCTCTCCAATTTCTACTTGGATATCGGCAAGGATCGCCTCTACATCAGCCACGCCCGCAGCCTGCGGCGGCGGCAGTGCCAGACGGTGCTGTCGCTGGTGCTGGAGAACTTGGCCAAGGCCATTGCCCCCGTGCTCTCCCACCTAGCCGAAGAGATCTGGAGCTACCTGCCCTACCCCAAGCCCACCCGCTCGGTGTTCGAAGGGGGCTGGATGCGGCTGCCGGAGCAGTGGCGGGATCCCCAGTTGGCCGCCACCTGGGAAAAGCTGCGGGCGGTGCGGCAGGAGGTGAACAAGGCCCTGGAGCAGGCCCGCACCGACAAGGTCATCGGCGCTTCCACCGAGGCCAAACTCATCCTCAAGGTGGCGGATCCCCACCTACATGCCCTGCTGGAGGAGCGGGCAGCCGAGCTGCGCTACCTGTTTATCACTTCCCAAGTCGAGTTGGTCAAGGCCGGCCCTGGAGAGGAGGATCTACAGGTTGCCGTTCAGCCAGCGGAGGGGAAAAAATGCGTGCGCTGCTGGAACTATTCCACCCGGGTGGGCGAGTTTGCCGAACACCCAGAGCTGTGCGAGCGCTGTGTGGCAGCCCTGGCCGGCGAATTTTGAACGTCGGATGGATTGTCGGAATTGTTGGCCTAGGTTGGGTTGGCCTGCAGGATCCCGGCGTCGGCCTCCTCCCGCTCCAGGTTGCGGAAGAGGGGCGTGCTCAGGTAGCGCTCGCCAAAGCTGGGCTGGATCATCACGATCAGCTTGCCGGCGTTTTCCGGTCGCCGCCCCACCTGGATAGCGGCAGCCAGGGCTGCCCCGGTGGAGATGCCGGAGAGGATCCCTTCTTCTTTGGCCAGGCGGCGGCTGTAGACCATGCTCTCCTCGTCATCTACCGCAATTACCTCGTCCAGCAGGTCGCGCCGCAACACCTCCGGCACAAACCCCGCCCCGATGCCCTCGATGCGGTGAAAGCCGGGCCGTCCCCCGCTTAGAACCGCGCTTGCCTTGGGCTCGACGGCCACTAGCCGAATGGAAGGTTTCTTACTCTTGAGAAACTCGCCCGCCCCGGTAATGGTGCCGCCAGTGCCCACCCCCGCTACCAGGATGTCCACCTGGCCATCGGTGTCCTCCCAGATCTCGGGGCCGGTGGTGCGGGCGTGGATCTGGGGATTGGCGGGGTTGGTGAATTGGCCCAGCATGTAGGCATTGGGGGTGCGGCGCACGATCTCTTCCGCCTTCCAGATGGCCTCCCCCATGCCGCCGGCGCTGCTGGCCAGGTGCACCTCTGCTCCGTAAGCCTTCAGCAGCCGCCGCCGCTCCAGGCTCATGCTCTCAGGCATAACGATGATCAGCCGGTAACCCTTGGCAGCAGCAGCCATGGCCAGGCCAATGCCGGTATTGCCAGAGGTGGGCTCCACCAAGATGGTCTTGCCGGGGGTGATCAAGCCAGCTCGTTCGGCAGCCTCGATCATGCTCACGGCAATGCGATCTTTCACCGAGGCGGCAGGGTTAAAGCTCTCCAATTTCACGACGATCTCAGCCAGACACCCTTCGGATTGAGGGATCCGGTTTAGCCGCACAAGAGGGGTACGACCGATGAGCTGAGTGATGTTGGCGGCAATTTTCATGGTTCACAAAAAGGCAGAAACCGATCGCGACAGCAGGCCGTCGGCCTCAAGTCCAGAGCAGCCGAGGGCCTTGTGCGATGCTAACCCCTGCATGAGCTCCTTGGTGCTCCCTCTCAGGATCTCACTGCCCTTGGACCAGGGGATCCCGATGTTTTCCGAAGTTCCGCAGGGGATAGCAACAAAACCCGCCCAGAAAATGATTTAGCTGAAGGGGGTTCGGGGGTAGATCAGCCCCGCACTGTACTGTCGAGAGGCAGTCAGTGCCAGATACCCCCGTCGCAGACTCGCAACAATAAAATGGATCTAGTTGTAGAAAACGGCGTTGCCGGAACCTGGTGCAACTACGCGGTAGGGCATTCCATGTCTGCATCCCTAACGGCACGGCAAAGCCGAACGCAGAGGGTTCTTGCAGAAGCTCCCCGACGAAGCGAGAAGCCCGCACTCTATACGTCAGCATGAGTGCGGGAGTATGTCACAGTGAGATTACACCGGAAGGACAAGTCCCCTATGCACCTGAGTGAGATCACTCACCCCAACCAGCTCCGCAACCTCAGCCTCAGCCAGTTGCGCAGCCTAGCCCGCCAGATTCGCGAAAAGCACTTGCAAACGGCTGCCAACTCTCCAGTCGGCTGTCACCTGGGGCCGGGGTTGGGCGTGGTGGAGCTGACCTTGGCGCTCTACAAAACCCTCGACCTGGATCGCGACAAGGTGATTTGGGATGTGGGCCACCAAGCCTATGCCCACAAAATGCTTACTGGCCGCTACCACAACTTCCATACCATTCGCCAGAAAGGAGGGATTTCCGGCTACCTCAAGCGGAGTGAGAGCCGCTTCGACCACTTTGGGGCCGGGCACGCCTCCACCAGCATCTCGGCAGCCCTGGGCATGGCCATCGCTCGGGATCGGCGGGGAGAAAACTTCAAGGTGGTGGCCATCATCGGGGATGGCGCCCTGACTGGGGGCATGGCCTATGAAGCCATCAACCACGCCGGGCACCTGCCCAAGACCAACTTGATGGTGATTCTCAACGACAACGGCATGTCGATTTCCCCCAATGTGGGGGCCATCCCGCGCTATTTAAACCGCCTGCGCCTCAGCCCACCGGTGCAGTTTTTGGCCGACAGCCTGGAGGAGCAGCTAAAGAACCTACCTCTAGTTGGCTCCAGCCTCAGCCCGGAAATCGACCGTCTCAAGGAGACGGTGAAGCTGGTTACTGCCGTGCAGAACAACAAGGCCGGCATCATCTTTGAGGAGCTGGGCTTTACCTACGTAGGGCCGGTGGACGGGCACAACCTGGCGGAATTGTTGGATGCTTTTGAGCTGGCCCACGGCATCTCTGGGCCGGTGCTGGTGCACGTGGCTACGGTCAAGGGCAAGGGCTACCCACCGGCAGAGGCTGAGCAGGTAAGCTATCACGCCCAATCCCGCTTCGACCTAGCCACCGGCAAACCCTATCCTCCTACCAAACCCACTCCCCCTAGCTATAGCAAGGTCTTCGGCCACACTCTTTGTAAACTGGCGGAGCGGGATCCCCGCATCATTGGCATCACGGCGGCTATGGACACCGGCACCGGCCTAGACAAGCTCAAAGAAAAACTGCCGGATCAGTTCGTGGATGTGGGGATTGCCGAGCAGCACGCTGTTACTTTGGCTGCTGGCATGGCCTGCGAGGGGATGCGACCGGTGGTGGCCATCTATTCCACCTTCCTGCAGCGGGCCTACGACCAGATCATCCACGATGTCTGCATTCAAAAGCTGCCGGTCTTTTTCTGCTTGGATCGGGCAGGGGTGGTGGGAGCGGACGGCCCCACCCACCAGGGCATGTACGACATTGCCTATCTGCGCTGCATTCCCGAGATGGTGCTGATGGCCCCCAAAGACGAGGCGGAGCTGCAGCGCATGGTGGTGACCGGGATCCAGTACACAAAGGGCCCCATCGCCATGCGTTACCCGCGCGGAGCTGGCGTGGGGGTGCCTCTGGCCGAAGAGGGGTGGGAGCCCATTCCCATCGGCAAAGCAGAGGTGCTGCGCAGCGGCGGCGAGGTCCTGATCCTAGCCTATGGGTCGATGGTGCATCCCAGTTTGCAGGCAGCGGAGATCCTCAAGGAACACGGCATCTCCACGACGGTAGTCAATGCCCGCTTTGCCAAGCCTCTGGATACCGAGCTGATCCTGCCCCTGGCCCAACAGAGCCGCCTGGTGGTGACGGTGGAAGAAGGCTGCCTCATGGGCGGGTTTGGCTCGGCAGTGGGGGAAGCTCTCCTGGATGCCGATATCCGAGTGCCGCTGTTGCGCCTGGGGGTGCCGGATGTGTGGGTGGAGCACGCCACTCCTGAAGAATCGCTGGCGGAACTGGGCCTGAACAGCGTCGGCATTGCCGAGCGCATCCGGGCCAAGGTCGAGGCCCTTCAGGGACAGAGAGCCTCGCAGGCTCAAGCTATTTTGGGCAGCTCCTGAGCCTACTCTTTCCCAAGGCCCATCTGCTGGTTGAACTGCTCGATGGCGGCTTGCTGCAGAGCCT
Source organism: Synechococcus sp. W60.3 (assembly GCF_047502615.1). Classification (NCBI taxonomy): domain Bacteria; kingdom Bacillati; phylum Cyanobacteriota; class Cyanophyceae; order Synechococcales; family Synechococcaceae; genus Synechococcus; species Synechococcus sp. W60.3. Next base: position 69,939 of record NZ_JANSHJ010000008.1, read on the forward strand.
CTGCAACAGGACGGGTGCGCAGGAGGATTTGCACATCCCGCAGCAGGTTCTCCCGCCACAGGTTCTCCCGCAGCACCTCTAGCCGGGCATAGCTGGGATCCAGGCGCATGGCCTTGGCCCCCAGTTCTTCCGCCCGTTCGGTTTCGCCGCGAACGTAGAGGGCCGTAGCCAGGGCTAGGTAGGGCTCTGCCACCGCGTCGTTCATCTCGATGGTGCGTTCCCAGCGCTCGATGGCCGCCTCCAGATCCCCTTGTTCATAGTCCACCAGGCCGATGTTGTTCATGGCCGGCCAATAGGCGGGATCCAACTCCAAGGTTTTCTCATACTCCTGCCGGGCGCGATCCCATTGGTCGAGCATGAGGTAGGCATTGCCCAGTTGAAAGCGGGCGTTGGGGCTATCTGGCTGCAAGGCAACAGCCCGTTCCAGGGTTTCAGCGGCGGCAAAATAGCTGCCCTGCCGCAAGTAAGCAGATCCCAGCGAGTAGAGAATGTCGGCGTCGTCGGGAGCCAGGGCGCGGGCCTTTTGCAGCGCTTGGATGGCTTGGCCATAGTCTCCTAGCTCCAGGTGGACGTTGCCCAAAACGTAGAGCAGCTCGGAAGAGGTGGGCACCATGGCCACCGCCAGTTGCAGGCGGCGCAGCGCCTCTTCCGTCTGGCCAAACTGGGCCAGCCGCAGCGCGTCCGTGGCCAGTTGCAGCCCCTGCGCCCGCATCAACTCCCCATTGGGCAGGGGAACACGCAGCAACACCTGGGCTCGAGCGGGATCCCATTTCCCTCTCCCCAACACCATGGCGAGGCCCAGCGGCAAGGTTAGCAAAAACCGGACAGACAACCGGAATAACAGTGGCGGCATGACACCCACGCAAAAACAGGCCATGCCCATGTTAGCTGCAGCAAGCGGGGATCCTTCCTGCCAGGACTGGTTTCAACCATATTGCTATCCAACGCTGTCGCGAACGTGTCGGCGGCCTCCAACTCCCCCCTCCCTGAGGAAGAGGGGCTGGGGGTAAAGGCAGCGATTGAAACAAACTAGAGGCGTCGCCACCGCCGCCCCGACTGGGCCAGCAGGTCTTCGGCGGCCTTCGGCCCCCAGGTGCCGGCTTCGTAGGTGTACAGCGGCGGCGCAACGCTGCTGCCATTGCCGCCGGGCTGGGCTTCCCAGGCCGATAAAACCGGCGTCACCACCCGCCAGGCGGCTTCCACCTCGTCAGCGCGGGTGAACAGGGTGGGATCCCCCAGCAGGCAGTCCAACAGTAGGCGCTCGTAGGCATCTGGCGTGGTTGACCCAAAGGCTGTCCCGTAGCGAAAATCCATTTCCACCGAGCGGGTGCGGATCTCCGGCCCCGGCATCTTGGCCTCAAAGCGCAAGGAGATGCCCTCGTTGGGCTGTATGCGCAGCACCAGGATGTTGGGGCTCACCTCCCGCGCTGCCGAAGGAAAAAGAGATAGCGGCACCTGCTTAAAGTAGATGGCCACCTCGGAGACCTTCTTGGCTAGGCGCTTGCCGGTGCGCAGGTAAAAGGGCACCCCCTGCCACCGCCAGGTGTCGCATTCCAGTTTCAGGGCAACGTAGGTGGGGGTTTGCGAGTTGGGGTTAACATTGGGCTCTTGGCGATAGCCTGGCACCGGCTTGCCGCCAATCCAACCAGGGCCGTACTGGGCCCGCACTGCTGCCGCAGCTACATTGCGAGTGTCCGCCAGGCGGGTGGCCTGCAGCACCTTAGTCTTTTCGTTGCGCACGCCGTCGCTGCGCAAGGAGACGGGCGGCTCCATGGCAATCAGGCAATAGATCTGCATCAGGTGGTTTTGCACCATGTCCCGCAGAGCGCCGGCAGCGTCGTAGTAGCCGGCCCGGTCCTCCACCCCCACCGTTTCCGCTACCGTAATCTGCACGTGGTCGATGTAGTTGCGGTTCCAGAGAGGCTCAAAGATGGCGTTGGCAAAGCGAAAGACCAGCAGGTTTTGCACCGTCTCTTTGCCCAGGTAGTGGTCGATGCGGTAGACCTGCTCTTCCTGACAGATCCGCTGTACGATGCGGTTCAACTCCTGAGCCGAGGTGAGGTCGTGGCCAAAGGGCTTTTCGATCACCACCCGCGTTTTGGTTGGATCGGCCAACATCCCCGCTGCCCCCAACTGCTGGATGGCCTGGGCGTAGAAGTCCGGCGCCACCGCCAGATAAAACACCCGGTTGCCGCGGGTGCCCCGCTCCTCATCCAGTTGGCCGAGGAGTTGCTTGAGACGCAGGTAGCCCTCGGCCTCTCCGATATCGAGGCGACAATAGAACAGGCGGCTGGCGAAGTCCTGCCAGAGGGCTTCTGGCCCCAGATCTTGGGGGGCAAATTCTTCCAGGGCCGCCCGCATCTTGTCCCGATAGATCTCGTGGCTCCAGTCGCGGCGAGCCACCCCCACCAAGGTAAACTCCGGCGGCAGCCGTCGCTGCACGAATAGCCGGTAGTAGGCCGGGATCAGCTTGCGGGCGGCCAGATCTCCGGAAGCACCAAACTGCACCAAAATACAAGGATCCGGAATGCGCTCTTGGTTGAGGCCAACGCGCAAGGGGTTTTCAGTCAGGGTTGCCATAGGGTCGGCTCAGCTTGGGTGGGCGGGGTTGGGAAGGGTGGCTAGGGGGTCAACGACCCTTCCAGGCAGCGCAACACTTCTTCCACATTCTTGCGGCTGCCGATAATCAAAGGCACTCGTTGGTGCAGGGATTGGGGCACGATGTCCAGGATGGCCTCGGTGCCGGTGGTGGCTACGCCTCCCGCCTGCTCAGCCAAAAACGCCAGCGGGTTGGCCTCGTACATCAGCCGCAGCTTGCCCTCTGGTTTTTGCCGGGTGCCAGGGTAGAGATACACTCCTCCCTGCAACAGGATGCGGTGAAAATCCGCCACCAGAGCGCCGCTGTAGCGGGCGGTGTAGCCATCGCGGCGGTGGACATAGCGGACATAGTTCTGGATCCCTTCGCTCCACTGACAGAAGTAGCCCTCGTTAAGGCTGTAGACGGAGCCGCGTTCGGGAATGCGAAGGTCGCTCTTGGAGAGGATGAACTCGCCCAAGCTGGGATCCAGGGTAAAACTGTGTACTCCCTTGCCGACGGAATAGACCAGTTGCGTGCTGGGGCCGTAGAGGATGTAGCCGGCGGCCAGTTGGCGACGGCCTGGCTGGAGGAGATCTTGGTTGTCTGCTTCCGGACGATCCTCAAGGGGGTGAAGAACGGAGAAGATAGAGCCGACGCTGAGGTTGGCGTCAATGTTGGAGGATCCATCCAAGGGATCGATCAGCAGGGCCAAGCGGCTGAGGAAGCAGTTTTCCGGCAGGCGGGCCGGCGTTTTCAGCTCTTCTGATACCAGCCGGCACACCAGGCCGGTCTGCTCCAAAGCGCGGATGAAGGCCCGGTTGGCGTAGTCGTCCATCCGCTGCTGCTCTTCCCCCTGCACATTGACGCTGCCGGTTACCCCCAGCGTCCCCTCGATCAGCCCTGCCTGGCTGAGGCGGCGGGCGATCATCTTGCCGGCCAGAGCAATGCGGTTCATCAGGGCGCTGAAGTCTTGGGCCTCAGGGGTAAAGCCGCTAAACTGCTGCAGCACATGCCGGGAGAGGGTAAGCACATCCCGCGCCATCTCGCGCTCGGCGCTGCTGGGCACTACGGGCGGAGAAGAACTGACCACCATAATCGCAGGCTTCCTCAGGATTCTTACTAGCTAGGCTGGCCAATCCCGACAGCGAGAGCCGAGAACTTACAGGGTTGCTTTAGATTTGGCCTGCCGGCAGGGTTCTCGTTCGGCTTGCCTGGCGAAAAACCGAGTAGGATAGGTTCTACTTGTTTTTTTTGAATTGGATCCCAGCGCGGGCTTATTGTCCCGCTCTTTACCTATGATGGCCAACCCTCCTTTTCCGCTGCGCAGCCAAGTGGTCACCCAGGGGGTGCAGCGCTCTCCCAACCGCGCCATGCTCAGGGCCGTGGGCTTCCGTGATGAGGACTTCGGCAAGCCCATCGTCGGCATTGCCAACGCCCACAGCACCATCACTCCCTGCAACATCGGCATCCAAACCCTGGCCGAGCGCGCCGAAGCTGCCCTCAGGGCCGCCGGCTGCATGCCTCAGGTCTTCGGCACCATCACCATCAGCGACGGCATTTCCATGGGTACGGAGGGGATGAAATACTCCTTGGTGTCGCGGGAGGTGATCGCCGATTCTATCGAGACGGTGGTCAACGGCCAGAGCATGGATGGTCTCTTGGCCATCGGCGGCTGCGACAAAAACATGCCGGGGGCGATGATCGCCATGGCCCGTCTCAACGTGCCCGCCATCTTCGTCTACGGCGGCACCATCAAGCCGGGGCATTACAACGGCCGCGACCTCACCATCGTCAGCGCCTTTGAAGCCGTAGGGGAGTACAGCGCTGGCCGCATCTCCGAGGACGAGCTGCTGGCAGTCGAGCGCCATGCTTGTCCCGGTGCTGGATCCTGCGGCGGCATGTACACGGCCAACACCATGTCCAGCGCCTTTGAGGCCATGGGCATGAGCCTGCCCTACTCTTCCACGATGGCGGCAGAGGACGAAGAGAAAGCCGAAAGCGCTGCCCAATCGGCCAAGGTCTTGGCTGAGGCCATCCAAGCCAATATCCGACCCCGGGACATCATCACCCGCCAGAGCATTGAGAACGCCATCTCGGTCATCATGGCGGTAGGGGGATCCACCAACGCCGTGCTCCACTTTTTGGCCATTGCCCACGCAGCAGAAGTGCCCCTGACGCTGGATGACTTCGAGACCATCCGCGCCCGCGTGCCCGTCCTCTGCGACCTCAAGCCTTCAGGCCGGTTTGTTGCCACCGATCTGCACCGGGCCGGCGGGATCCCCCAAGTAATGAAGATCTTGCTCAACCACGGCCTGCTGCACGGCGACTGCCTCACCATCTCCGGCCAGACGATTGCCGAGGTTTTGCGGGACGTGCCCGACGAGCCCAGCCCCGACCAAGAGGTCATCCGCCCCTGGCACAGCCCCCTTTACCCCCAAGGGCACATCGCTATCCTCAAAGGCAACCTCGCGCCCGAAGGGGCGGTGGCCAAGATCAGCGGCGTCAAGACTCCCAAGATCGCGGGGCCGGCGCGAGTCTTCAACTCAGAAGAATCCTGCCTGCAGGCCATCCTCGCCGGCCAAATTCGACCGGGGGACGTAGTGGTGATCCGCTACGAGGGCCCCAAGGGCGGCCCCGGCATGCGGGAGATGCTCTCCCCCACTTCGGCCATCATCGGCGCCGGCCTGGGGGACAGCGTGGGCCTGATTACCGATGGCCGCTTCTCCGGCGGCACCTACGGCATGGTGGTGGGCCATGTGGCCCCTGAGGCCTACGTAGGCGGCCCCATTGCCCTGGTGGAGGAAGGGGATCTCATTACCATCGATGCCCCCGCTCGCCTGTTGCACCTGCATGTTAGTGAGGAAGAGCTGGCCCGCCGCCGCGCCCGCTGGTCTCCTCCTGAGCCTCGCTACAAACGGGGCACCCTAGCCAAGTACGCCAAGCTGGTCTCCAGCAGCAGCCTGGGGGCAGTGACGGATTTAAACCTGTGGGATTAATTTCCCTCACCCCCGGCTCGTCTCCCAGAGGGAGAATTGGTACTTGAGAGATAGCTCCAGATTCCTGACCCTGCAGGGATCAGCCTTGCTGGGTTAAGTGCAAGAAAGCGGCAGAGATGAAGGATCCCTGCCGCCTGATTGCGTGATGCGGTTGATAATGAGGATTCAGCGCCGATTAAGTGCCGATGATCCCGCCGTCATTTTTGGTGATCACCACCACCGCCGAGCGGGGGTAGAGATTGGGGTCGTAGTCTGGCCAGCGGGAATCGACCTTGCCGGCAGCAAAGTCGTCCTCGCTGGTGCTGGCGCCTGGGTGCTGCACGTTGATGAACATGGTGCGCTGATCGGGAGTGGTGACCACACCGGTGATCTCTTGCCCAATCGGCCCGGTCAAGAAGCGGCGAATTTCCCCTGTATCCGGATCGGCAGCCAACATTTGGTTATTGCCAAAAGGAGCAAAATCCCCTTGGTTGAGATTGCTTTCGCTGGTGTCGGTCTGGATCCAGAGGCGACGGCTGGCATCGAACCACAGCCCATCGGGAGAGTTGAAGATGTTATCTGCATTGAGGGGTTGACCTGATAGGGTGCGGCTATCTTCAGGCGGCCCGGCCAAGACAAAGAGATCCCACTCGAAACGGGTGGCTTGAGGCCGGTCGTTGGCTTCCTTCCAACGGATGATGTGACCCCACTTGTTTTTGGGACGGGGGTTGGCAGCGTTCACCTGGTCTTGTTCCCGACGGCTGTTGTTGGTCAGGGTGAAGTAGACCATGCGGGTCTTGGGATCCACCGCTCCCCACTCAGGCCGGTCCATTTTAGTAGCACCGACAAAATCCGCCGCCGTGCGGGTGTTCACCAACACATCTGCTTGGCTGGTGAAGCCGTTTTCCGGGGTTAGACCGTTTTTCCCAAACACCAGCGGCAGCCACTCCCCTGTGCCATCTTCGTTGAACTTGGCCACATACAGGGTGCCATTGTCCAACAGATGTCCGCCCGCCGTTTCCTTGCGGTAGGGCTCGGCAGAGACGTACTTGTAGATGTACTCAAAGCGGGCATCGTCCCCCATATAGGCCACAATCGGCTGGCCTTCCACCGGCGGCTGAAACACCACGCCTTCGTGGGCGAAGCGGCCCAGAGCGGTGCGCTTCTTGGGAGTGCTGCTGGGATCAAAGGGATCGATCTCCACCACCCAGCCGAAGGTGTTGGGCTCGTTGCGGTAGTCCTGGGTGGGATCGGCGCCCGTGGGGGTGGCGTTGAAGCGGATGAACTCGTCGGCTTTGTTGCTGGCCAGCTCCCAGCCGTAGCGGGAGGTCTCGGTGCTCACGCCGTAGCGCTTGTGCTCGCGGGGCAGGTTGGGCTTTTGATCCGGCCCTTTGCTGGTGTTGGTGAAGTAGCCGGCCCAGTTTTCTTCGCAGGTGAGGTAGGTGTTCCAGGGGGTAACGCCGTGGGCGCAGTTGTTCAAGGTGCCCCGCGTCATCGTGCCATCGGGGCTGAACTTGGTCTTGACGAAGTCAGATCCCCGCACAGGCCCGTGGATCTCCATGAGGGTGAGGCCGGTAATGCGGCGGTTGAGGCGATCCCGCACCACAGTCCAGTTGCCGTCCCCCTGCTGCTTGATGTGGACAATGCTCACCCCGTGGGCGTTCAGCTCTTTGAGTACTTGATCGGGATCGCGGCTGCCGTCGGGATTGACCGGATAGTCCTCGTCGTCAAACTTTTGCCCCTTGGCGGCAGCGTGCATGAAGCGCGGCTCCACATACTCGTGGTTGAACACCAACAAGCCCTCATCAGAGCGGCCCTGCCAGGGATCCTTCCCATCAATGGGGAAGAAGTGCATGCCGTCGTGGTGGCTGCCCACCTGCATCCCTTGCTCGGCGCCGGTGTTTTCCAGCTTGAACTGTGGGTAGGTGCCGGTGATGGGGGTACCCCAGGCCAGCAGCGGTCGAGCCGTGTAGCCTTCGGGCACCACCACTTTGTCTTCTGCACTCACGGGGATCGCCTTGAAGCCCAGCAAGGAGCTGCCGCTGGCCGCTTTGGCAGATTTGGAAGCGCCGTTTAGCGCCGGCAGGCCGAAAAAGGTGGCCACTGCCGCCGCAATGCCGCCCTGCAGCACTTGGCGCCGCTGCAGGCGGGTTTCCAGAATGCTGCTGAAGGTAGGGTTGGGCGAATGATTGCACAGAGGCTCGTCCCCATGACGGAGCCGGGGGCCATGCGGATTGCTATTCACTTTGGTTCTCCTCTTCTCTTGTCTTGTCGGTCTTCTAGAAGCTAGATGTTTTACAAAAAACATCTATTCCCCGCGTGACTGTTTTCACGCATAAGGATAGGCACTACAAAACTAGTGGCTCGAAGTTAAGGAGAGACCAAGCCCAGGTTAAGCCTTGCCGATTTGGAGAATTTCTTTAGATCGACGTAACAATTTTTTTTAACGATTTGTTGCGATGAGGCAGGGCATTGCTGCGGCTGCCTGTCAGGATCTTTCTCGTAGCCTGGAGAACAGATACACCCCATCGCGATGGTAGAGAAGTCGAAATGAGGTTTCGTTTTGTAAAGCGGCAATCAGGGTCTGGGAGAACTCTGGGCTGCTGCGCCACCCCGGATGGCGGCTGTTGAGCAAGACATAATCAAAGGGATCCCATTGGTCGGGAGGGGATCCCTTAAAGCGGCTCTCGTCGGTAAAGTAAATAACCCGCCGATGGGTGAGGTGGGGGCTGATCTCATGGGTGGTGAGAACGCCCCCTGAGGTGGCGATCTGGGCAAGGGCCTCACGAGTGGCCTGCCAAGTGTCGAGAGACTGGAGATAGAGGGAGCCGAAAAAGGTATACTTGGCCAAAGCCAAAAAAGCCAGCAAAGACCAGATCAGGGCTGTTTTGTTTACTTTCGCAGAAGAGGCGGGAGGGTTGGTCGTCTTCCCGTTTTCGATAACAGCTAGAAATAGAAAAGGAACAACAGGCAGCGCGTACTGGTGCACCAGGTCCCGATAAGCAGGATTGCTAGAAAGGATATTCAGCCCCAAAGTTGGCAGGGCAGGGATCCAGGGATCCCAGTGGCGCCAAGAGAGGCCCCAAGCCACAGGGATGACTAACAAAAATCCATAGAATAGGGTGTCGAGAGAGAAGACCTTGCCCAGGACTAATGTTGGCTTGAGAACCAAGTTTTGGATAATTTCAGGAACAGAACTGCCCAAATAGCTATAGTGAGAAACGGCTGCCGGCTCGCTGCCACTGAAGTGAGGAATAATCCAAAAAGTAGCCACGCCAAACCAAGCCGACCCTGCCGCTATGGCAAGCCAGCCGGCCACTTGGCAGCGCCGTTGCCAGCGCTTGTCAATCCGCCGGCTTTCCCAGATCAAAAGCCAAACTCCCAGGGCAGCGACATTGAGAGACAATGCCGCCTTACAGCCGAGGATGCCGCCTAGGCACAGCAAAAACCCCCACAGCTTGCCAGAGCGAACACAGAGTATAGCGGCCAAAAAAAGGGGAACGGCCAACACTTCTGGATGAAAATCAAAAAGGTTGGCGTTGAAGATGGCTGGGTAGAGAAGATAGGCGGCGGCAATTGTTCTCGCCCTGCCAAAATCAATCTCGGCCTGGAGCGCCAGATGGTAAACGGCCAGCGCTCCCAGCGTTAGTGCCAGAGCTTGGATGCCAAACAGCCAATATACAGAGGGAACAATGCGATACAAGAGACTGAGAGGATACAAGATAAAAGCTGCGTGATCCCCAAGAATGTGGATCCCGCGAATAGTAGAAAAAGGAACCTCGCCACGGCTGATTAAATAAACAGCTTGGTCGAAAATACCGAGATCATACCCTCCCGACTGAAACAAGTGGTGCCGCACAACGCTGCAGCCTAAAAGAACAAAGAAGGCTCCAACCAGCGTTGCCAAGAAAGACTTGGACAGAGGATGTTCCTTCATTGCCGCCTACAACTTGTTTAGCGTAGAATCCAAGCTCTGCCAGCTAGCAGTAAGACCGCAAGCCAGCTCAAAGACAGCCCCTTTTTCTCTGGCAAGAGAGGCTCGAATCCGGCTAGCTGGAAAAATTGCAGGAAGGAGGGATCCCTACCCAAGCAAGGCAAGAGGCTGGGGGTGGGCCCCCGCGGGGAGAACGCCCAAAGCCTTGAGAAGGTCTAAAGTTTTGGGATCTTTCCACTTTTCCTTTCTAGGATACGGGCAGACTCTCCAGAGCCACTGGGTGGGGAATTTTGCATGAGTGACGCCATCCGCTACGACCTGCTTTTGGTGGGGGGGAGCTCCTCCAACCTGATCCTGGCCCATCGCCTTTTGGATCTGGCCAAGCTCTCGGGGCTCAAGCTCTCCATCGCCCTTTTGGAAAAAGCCCGGCAATTCGGCGGGCACATCATCAGTGGTGCCATCTGCAATCCCCAGGTAATCGCCAGGCTTTTCCCGGATTTTGAGAGCCAAGGATTTCCCCACGAGGGGCGGGTGGAGGTGAGCCACCTGAGCGTACTGGGATCCCAGGAGCGCTGGGACTTGCCAGAGGCGGCGATCCCAAAGGGGCTGCGCAAACAGGGGCAGTTCATCCTTACCCTCAGCCATGTCATCCGCTGGCTGGCCGAAACCCTGCAGGAAAAAGCCAAAGGGATCCCCAACGTCACCCTGGATGTGTTCCCCGGCTTTGCCGCCCATGAGATCCTCTATGAGGGGGAGCGAGTCATTGGGGTGCGGGTGAGCGACTCCGGCCAGGTTTATGAAGATTGCGTCTTTGCCGAGCTCACTTGTTTTGGCGACAAGGGGTTTATCTCTAAGGATCTGATCGAAAAGTTTCACCTGCGCCCCCGCCCGCAACTGTGGTCAGTGGGGGTCAAGGAGCTGTGGCAGATCCCTTGCTCACTGCAGGGGCAGGTGTGGCACACCCTGGGCTACCCGGTTTTGGATGGCAGCTTTGGCGGCGGCTTTGTCTATGGTCTCAAAGATAACCGCCTGGCTCTGGGCCTCATCATTGGCCTAGACAGCAAAAATCCCAACCTCAACCCGCAGCAGCGCCTGCAGGAGTTCAAAGCCCACCCCTGGATCCAGTCCCTGATTGCTGGCGGCAAGTTGCTCAAGTACGGGGCGGCTGTCATTCCCGAAGGGGGCTACTACAGCTTGCCCAGCCGCTTTGGCGTCGAAGGGGCTTTGCTTTTGGGCGATGCCCTGGGGGTGCTGGATGTGGGCAGCCTGGCCGGGATCAACAACGCCATGGAGACCGGCTACCTGGCGGCGGGCCTCATTCACGACGGCTTCTTGAAAGGAGATCTGCGGATCCAAGAGGCCTACCAAAAGGCGGTGATGGAGAGCTCCGTTGGCCAAGATCTCTACCGTAGCCGCTACTTCCGGGAAGCCTTTTTGGAAAACCCCCATCTGCTGGAAGCGTACCTGCCCCAGATCTGCCGCAGCGTTGATGCCGGCCACCCTTGGCTGGGATCCCTGCGCTGGGGCCTGCAGGATCCCGTGCGTCGCGGCAGGGAACTCCTGCGTGCCTATACCCTGCTGACGGGACGGGTCAGCGCCAGCGAGCCACCCCCACGGGGATATGTGGCCCCCCATGCCGCCATCCAAGCGGACTTTGTGGCTCCCCCAGGTCTGGATCCCGAAACATTGACCACGCGAGCGGGCTATTTCTCGCGATCCGATGCCGTCTTTTTTGCGGATCCCCGCTACCCCGAAGGCAACCGGCACATCCTCGAGTTCAGCGCCGAGATCTGCCGCCAGTGCATTGCCACCTACGACAAGCTCAACCGCCCCACCCCCTGCGTGGCCGATTGCACCGCGGAAGTCCACCACATCCGCGAGCAAAACGGCATCCGCTCCCACGCCATGTCGCTGGAAAACTGCATCCAGTGCCGCACCTGCGAGATCGTCTGCCCCCACTTAAACCTGCGGGTTAACCCCAGCTACGAGGGATCCGGCCCCGACTTTTATGGGCTCTAGCCGAGCTGTGGCCAGCGAAATAGGGGCTCAGCCTTGCTGGCATTATTGACGTTCTCTCCAGGGCCCCCCGTAGACGGGGGGTTGGGGAGGACGCCATAACCCCAACTACTGGGCCAAGCCGAGATACTTGCGTCGGATATTGCTCGAACCAATACCGTGGATCGAAATCCGCAGGCGCTCGTGACATCATCATAAAGTCGAGATAAGGCGGCTTATCCCCAGGGCTAAAGTCCGGGGCTTGCGCCGCCCGACCTTTGGTTACAGCTAGAGTTGCAGGGAGCAAGGCCGTTGAATTCCGCCCCGCTGATCCCACCCGCCCCCAGTCCTGAGTTGAGCCGCGAGCAATCTTGTGAGCTCTTGCGCGGCCAGCTCAGCTTGGCCTTAAAGGAAAACAACTTGGAACAGGCCAAATCTCTCCTGCTGCCGGTGCAGCCGGTGGACATTGCCGAGGTCATTGGGGAGTTGCCGGAGGCGCAGCAGGCTCTGGCCTTTCGCTTGCTGCCCAAGGATCTGGCTATCCGCGTTTACGAACACCTGGACATAGAGCTGCAACAGACGCTGCTGCGCGAGTTCAGAAGCCAAGAGATCCAGGACATCCTGGACAAGATGTCGCCGGACGACCGGGCCCGCCTCTTCGACGAACTGCCGGCCAAGGTGGTTGCCGAACTGCTGCCGCAGCTCAGCCCCGAAGAGCGGGAAGCCACAGCCTTGCTGCTGGGCTATGCCCCCAACACCGCGGGGCGGATCATGACTCCGGAATACATTTCCCTGCGAGAGAACCTGACCGCAGCCGAGGCGCTGGAGCGGGTGCGCCTCTTGGCCCGCGAAACCGAGACCATCTACTACCTCTACGTCACCGACCAAGAGCGACACCTGACGGGAACCCTGTCCTTGCGGGAGTTGGTGATGGCCGACCCGGCCCAGCGGCTGGAGGAGGTGATGAACCGGGAGGTGGTGTTTGTCAGCACCCACACCGACCAAGAAGAAGTGGCGCGGGTCATCCAGCGGTACGACCTGTTGGCGGTGCCGGTGGTGGATGCCGAGCGGCGACTGGTGGGGATCGTTACGGTAGATGATGTACTGGACATCCTGGAGCAAGAGGCCACCGAAGACATCTACTCCTTGGGGGGGTTGCAGTCTGGAGAAGAGGACTATTTCGACCTCAGCTTTTGGCAGGCGGCCCGCAAGCGGGTGGTGTGGCTGCTGATTTTGCTGTTTACCAACACCTTTACCAGCACGATTATTGCCGGTCAGGAAGAAGTCTTAAGCCAGGTGATTCCCCTGGCGGCTTTTATCCCCCTGTTGGTGGATAGCGGCGGCAACGTCGGCTCCCAGTCTTCGACGGTGGTGATTCGCGGCCTGAGCACGGCGACGGTGCGCCTCAAGGACGGGTTTGGGGTGCTGGCCCGGGAAGCGGCGGTGGGAGCCATGCTGGGGATCATGCTCAGCTTGATCACCATCGGCTGGGCCTATGCCCTGCAGCGGGATCTCTTGGTGGCGATCATCGTCGGGCTGAGCCTATTTGGGATTTCTGTTCTCTCTTCGGTGTCGGGGGCGGGGCTGCCCTTTTTGTTCCGCTCCTTCGGCTTCGATCCCGCTTTGATGGCTACCCCCTTCATCACCACGATTGTGGATGTGCTAGGGGTGTTGATCTACTTCTCCGTTGCCCGCTTAATCCTGGGAATCTAGCCCCGGCTGGCAACCCCTCCAAGCCCTTGCCGAACTTGGGCTAGGTTGGATCTGGTCTTGTTGCGGATCCCTGCCGATGTCTGACCATTCTGTGGAGGTCCAGGCGGCTCTCCCGGAGATCGTGGCTCGCTTGCAAGCAGCCCTGGGATCCCAGGGGCTGGGACATCTGCAGGTGCAGGCGCGTCTTTCCGGACACCGCCTGTTGCTGCGCCTGGAAGGGGATCCCCTCCCGGATGCGGATCGGCTGCTGCAGGGCCTCTTGCCAACCCTAGAGGAAATAGCGTTGAGCTACCGGCAGCGCCAGGTGGAGCTGTTTGGCTTTCCCCCCAACGAAGGGATCCCGGAGTGGCACCGCGAGTGGCGCTACCAGCCGCCGCCCAACCCCAACAGCCCCTTGTATCGCGCCCAACGCGGGGATGGAGAAGCTATCCAGTATGTGCTCGACTACCTGCTGCGCCCGCAGGGGATCCAGGCCCGCGTCCATCTGCACCCCAAGCTGGGCCTCTTACAGGTGAACTTGCAGGCAGCGGAAGTTCCGGATCCGGCTTGGGCCAAGGACTTTGTGCGGCGGGCCTTGACCCGTCTGGAATGGACCTTTGTGCAGCGGCTGCGGCTTTCCGGGCAAAAGCTGGGCTCCTTCTTGCCGGCCTGGAGCCAAGAGTTCGATCTCAAACAGCCCGCCTTTTGGCAGGCTTCCCCGACCAGGCTTTCTCCCTTTCCTTCTCCAGCAGCCGACGCCGCCGAGGGCGAGCCCTCTCCACCTTCCCCGGCCGCTCTAGACTAAAGGGCAGGGCTCAGGGGGTCGGCCATGCGGGTTGTTTTCTTTGGCACGCCGGAGTTTGCTCTGCCCTCGCTGCAGATCTTGTTGCAGCCGCAGTCTCCCTTTGAAGTGGTGGGATTGGTCTGCCAGCCGGATCGGCCGCAGGGGCGAGGACAGAAGGTGCTCCCCCCGCCCACCAAGATCCTCGCCCAAGCCCACGGGATCCCGGTGTGGCAGCCTGGCCGGCTGCGGCGGGATCCAGAGGTGCTGGCGGCGCTAGAGGCGCTGGCTGCCGATGTGTTTGTGGTGGTGGCCTACGGCCAGATCTTGCCGCCGGCGGTGCTGCAGATGCCCAAGCTGGGCTGCATCAATGTCCACGCTTCCCTTCTGCCGGCCTATCGCGGCGCCGCCCCCATCCAGTGGGCCATTGCCAACGGCGAGACCGAGACCGGCGTCACCACCATGCTCATGGACGAAGGCATGGATACGGGGGCCATCTTGCTGCAGGCCAAGCTGCCCATCGAGCCGGAGCAGACCGGCTTGGAGCTGGCCTCCCAACTGGCCCAACGGGGGGCAGAGCTGCTGGTGGAAACCCTGGTGAAACTGGAAAAAGGAGAGCTGACCCCCATTCCCCAGGATGACTCGCGGGCAACCTATGCCCCCCTGCTTAAAAAACAGGACTTCCAGCTCGACTGGCAGCGCCCGGCCCAGGCCTTGCACAACCAAATCCGCGCCTTTTCCCCGGACTGTTTTACCGGCTTGCAGGGGCAGCGGATTAAGATTGTCCGCTCCGCCGCTCCCCAGTTGCACCCGCCACCTGCCGAGCTTCCCCCGGGCAGCCCCGGAGAAGTGGTGGGACTGGCCAGGGGAGAAGGGGTGTATGTGGCCACAGGGGAGGGATCCCTCCTCATCCGGCGGGCCCAACTGCCCGGCAGGAAGGAACAGTCGGCCTGGGATCTGGTCAACGGCGGCCAACTCAGGGTGGGCATGCGCTTTGAGGTGCTGCCGGATCCCTAGCCCCGGCCCCCCTCTTGTCCCCCCGCCTGCGGGGGGATGTAGGGGGGCGGGGGTGGTCGCGTTAGCGGCGCGGAGCGCTTGGAACTACTCGGGCTGGGGAAATTCCTCCCACAGGCGGGTGTGTTGGCGCAGGCTGAGGAACTGCCCGCCGCCGAGGATGAGGTGATCCAAAACCGGGATCTGCAGCAGTTGCCCCGCCTGCAAGAGTTGCCGGGTGAGAGCAAGATCTTCCGGGCTGGGATCCAAGCTGCCGGAGGGGTGGTTGTGGGCCACCAGGATGCGGCTGGCCCCTTGCCTAATGGCGCTGCGGAAGGTTTCCCGCGGGTGGGTGAGGGTTTCCGTGGCGGTTCCCCGGGTTACGATCTGCTGGCCGATGAGGCGGTGTTTGATGTCCAGGTGCAGGACGGCAAAATGCTCCTGGGGCTCCCACATCAGGTCGCCGCTTAGGGCCATGGCCGCCTGTTCCGGCGATTCAATCACCGTCCGCTCGGGGGGTCGGGCCAAAAAGATCCGCCGCCCCAGCTCGATGGCGGCCAACACTGTTGCTGCTTTGGCTGGGCCAATGCCCTCAATTTGCAGCAGCTCTCCGGCTTCCACCTGGCGCAGTTGGGCCAGGGGATCCCCTTGGGCTTCCAATGTTTTCAAGAGCAACTGGGCCAGGCCCACAGCCGAGAGCTTGCCCGGCCCCTGGCCGGTATTGAGCAAAATGGCCAGCAGCTCGGCGTGGGAGAGGCTTTTGGCCCCTTGGCTGAGCAGCCGCTCGCGCGGGCGATCCTGAAGGGGAAGGTCGCTGATCCGCAACACGTACTGGCCCATATCTTCCCTAGGTTTTCTTCAACAGCCAAAAGGGGCTGCGGCGCTCCACGGCCTGCCAAGCTGCCGCTGGGATCCCTGGCTCCGTTAGCTCAGCTACAAAGGGATCCCAGGTCACCAGATAGTCGGGCACCTGGCCTTGGGCTTGCCAGGCAGCCAGCTCCTCCAGCTTGGCGGCATAGGGCACCCGCAGCGGACTATAAAAATAGGGTACAAACGAGCGGAGCCCGTAGAGGCCAACCCTTCCCGAAAGAGCCGGTTCTGGGCCGGCAAACTGGCGGAAAAAGTAGACGGATCCCCCCTGGGTATGCTGCAACACCCTTGGGAAGATGCAGCTCCAGGCCAACTGGGCGCTGAGTCCAGTGGCCAAGAGCAAGATGGCCCATCCCCGAACGCTCTGCCGCGCCCTGATCCAGGCCAGTCCCCCCAGCACCAGGAGCAAAGCAGGGCCATAGGTGAAGAAGGGCCATTCCACCTCGGCCTGTAGGTATCCCAGGGCCAAACGGCCGGTTAGGCTGTCGGGGATCCCCAAGGCGGCCCCCACTTGGGCCCGCAAAGCCGGATCCTGGGATCCCAGCCACGGCAATAGCAGCCACAGGGCCAGCCAACCCAGGCCGCTGAGCAGGATCCAGGCAGTTTCCCCAAAGCTGGGCCCCCTTTTCTCGGCAACCAGGCCTTGCAGGCGCAGGGCGGCAAAGTAGGCGCCGATGGGGTAAAGCAGCGAGGTGTAGTGGATCAACTTGGTTTGCACCAGGAGCGAAAACAGGGCCAGCACCACCCCAAAGGCCACCAAGAGCAGGCGTTCTGCCCGCTGAGTTAAATCCGCAGCCGCCGAGTCAATACTCCTGGGGATCCTCTCCAGGATCCCGGCCAGGGCCAAAGCCCCCCAGGGAAAGCACCCCCAGGCAAAGGCCAAAAGATGCAGGTAGACCGGGCCCGGATGGCCGCTGGGGGTACTCACCAGACCCCACTGGTAGTGCCAAAACGCCGCCAGCCACTGCAGCCCCCGCGCTGTCACTTCCAGCACCAGCCAGGCCAGGGGAACAGCCGCCGCCAGGCCCAAAAAGATCACCATCTCCCCCCACCCCATTGGCGGATCCCGCTGCCAGAGCTTGTAGAGGATCCAGATGGCTAGCGGCAACACCAGCCCCACCGGCCCCTTGGCCAACACCGCCAGGCCCAAAGCCAGCGCGCCCAGAGCTCTCCACCCCTGACCGGAGCGCCCGGCCCGACGCGCCTCCTCAGCAGCCCAAAGGGATCCCAGCCCCACGCCCATACCCAAATTCAGCAGCGGGTCGATGAGGCCGGTTTTGTAGAAAAACAGGGGCAGGTAGCCCGTCAGGAGCAGGATCCCCCAGAGGCAGCCAAACCCCGCCCCGCGCAGCCGCCCTCCCCACGCCACCAAAAGGGCTACGGTGATCCCGCCAACCCAGGCATTGGGCAGCCGCGCCGCCCCTTCGTTGACCCCCAGGGCCGCCATCGCCAGGGCCTGCAGCCAAAAAAAGAGAGGGGGCTTCTCGAAAAAAGGCTCCCCGTTGATGGCCAACGAGAAAGGATCCCCGCTGGCCAGCATCTGCCGCGCCAAGCTGGCGTAGATCAGCTCATCCCAGTCGAACAGGTAGGGGATCCCCTGACCTACCCACAGCCACAGGCCGGCCAAAAGCCCCATCCCCAGGGATCCCTTGAGGCGGCCCAGAAAGCTAGGCATGGAAAGCTTCTGAAGACACCACCCGGCCCACGCTCTGAGGCGAGCGCAGGAGGCGGAGCAACTGGGCTGCCAGAGCGGATCCCTCTGTCTCTACCGGAATCTCCACCCCACACCAACGGCTGGAGCTACCCTGCAGGGCAGCTATCCACTCCGGGGCAAGGGATCCCCGCGCCACCCCGATCAATTGCGGCAGCCCCTCCCGGCGATACAGCCCGATCCAGCGCACGGCCAGCTGAAAGGGCCCAGGCCGGAAGCGGGGGTTTGGGCTGCCATCGGCCTCGAACTTGCTTAGCATCAGTTGCAGCGAGTAGATCTGGCGACTATTGAGAGGGGGAGCAGAAACCCGGCGGGCGCGGAACGTGGCAACCATCTCCGCAAAAGGGATCTGAACGGTCTGCTCCTCTCCCGGCTTGGTGTCGAAGGCATAGCCGTAGGCGGGGCTGTCCCAGCCGCCTTGATCCCGCAGTAAGACCTTATACCGCTGCCCATCCCCTCGCAGGCGCAGCTCCAGACCGGCAAACCCCGACAAGTCCAGCGGCGGCTGCCAATTGCGGGTGCGCGTGGAAACAAACCCCCCAAAGTTGGCCGTGGAAACCTGGCCTGCGAACAGCAGCTCCTCCTTTCCCCAGAGCAGTTGGCTTTGGCTCACCCCGCCCATCACCACATCGTCCAAAATGCCCCAAAACCGATGCAAATCCGGGTTGGGCCGGCGAAAGTCGAACAGCATCCGCTCCGTTTGCCCACTGCTGCGCAATTGCTCCAGATAAGCCTTGGCCGTTGGTGGATCCCCCAAACCTAGGATCACGGTTGCTGTCGCCCAATCTGGCGTATGGCTCACCTCCACGCCCTGCTGCCGCAGGGCCTCCGCCAACCCGTCAGGCAAACCTTCCCCCACCACCCCTATCTGGATAGCGACCGGCTCGGAAAGAGAAGGTGGCACAAAATCATCCTCCACGGCCTGGAACCCATTTTGAACCCGACGCCACACCTCAGCCCAAGGCAGGGCCTCATAGTAGGTGAGCGTGTTCCAGAACCGCCCCAGATCCCAAGGCATGAGTCTACCTCATCTCTTCAGAGGTCTATCCCGGATCCCTAGCTTAGGGCAGCGCCGAAGAACTCCACCGCTTCTGCCAACACGTCTAAAAAGCGATCCACCTCCGCCAACGTGTTGTACAGGTAAACACTGGCTCGGGCAGTGGATTGTACTCCCAAATAGCGATGGAGGGGTTGAGTGCAGTGGTGCCCCGCTCGAACGGCAATGCCTTGCTCATCCAGCAAAGTAGACAGGTCATGGGGATGGACAGCCTCCACCGAAAAGCTAACCAGCCCTGCCCGTCGCGCCGGATCCTTGGGGCCATAAACCGTAATACCCGCTATGTGCTGGATCCCGTCCAACAGGTGGGTAATCAACCTTTGTTCATGGGCATGAACCCGCTCCAGACCGATCTGGCTCAAGTAATCTACGGCTGCCCCCAGCCCCACCGCCTGAGCAATCGCCGGCGTACCAGCCTCAAATTTGTGGGGGATATCCGCATAGGTGGCGTGATCCCAGTACACATCGGCGATCATCTCTCCCCCACCCAAAAAAGGGGGCATCGCTCGCAGCAGCTCCCGCCTGCCGTAGAGGACGCCAATCCCCGTTGGGCCACACATCTTGTGCCCCGAAAAGGCCAACCAATCGCAATCCAGCGCCTGGACATCCACAGGCATGTGGGGCACGCTCTGGCAGGCATCCAGCAAAACCTTGGCTCCGTAACGATGGGCCAGTTCAGTAATCTCCTGAACGGGGTTGATGGATCCCAGCATGTTGGAG
The DNA here is from genome assembly GCF_047502615.1 of Synechococcus sp. W60.3. Lineage (NCBI taxonomy): Bacteria > Bacillati > Cyanobacteriota > Cyanophyceae > Synechococcales > Synechococcaceae > Synechococcus > Synechococcus sp. W60.3. Next base: position 89,245 of record NZ_JANSHJ010000008.1, read on the forward strand.
ACCTGGGTTACCGCCACCAAGCGGGTGCGGTCGCTGAGCAAAGATTGGTAGTGCTCCAGATCCAACTCTCCCTCTGGCGTAATCTGGATGAACTTGAGGTGGGCTCCCGTCTTCTGGGCCACCCATTGCCACGGGATTAGGTTGCTGTGGTGCTCCATCACCGAGAGGACGATCTCATCCCCCCGCTCCAGATGGCTCAAGCCCCAACTGTAGGCCACCAGATTGATGGCTTCGCTGGCATTGCGGGTGTAGATGATCTCCTGAGGAGAAGGCGCGTTCACAAACCGAGCGATCTTTTCCCGCGCCCCCTCATAGGCATCTGTGGCTTCGTTGCTCAGCGTATGGACCCCACGATGCACGTTGGCGTTGCAGTGTCGATAGTAATGATCCATCGCCTGCATAACCGCCAGTGGCTTTTGAGAAGTGGCGGCATTGTCAAAGTAGATTAGCGGGTGGCCGTTGACCTGGCGCTGCAAAATCGGAAAATCTGACCGCACCTGGGCAGCCAGATCGAAAGAATGGTCAAGCTTGAGAGAAGAAAGGGGGGATACCGCCATGGTCTGCGCAAAAAGCCTGCTTCCCTCAGTATGACATCGCTTCCGGCCAGCCTTCGGCAAACCCATCCGCCCAATCCCTTCCAGCATCCAGGGATCCCTTCCGCCCTGACCTGAAAGCGAAACTTGTCACAAAATGTAACCTGATGTTAAGATTAGTTACAGCAATCGATATGAGGTATTGACAATGCAATCTTCTCCCAGGATCCCTTCTCGCTTGGACTCCGCTTCTGTTGCCCAGTACTACGACACCACCAACGACTGGATTCCGGGCTGGACGGAGCAAGCGGAGCGTTGGAATGGACGCTTGGCCATGTTGGGCTTGGTGATCAGCATTGCTACAGAAGCGGTGCTGGGCCACAGTGTTTTTGCCAGCACTCTCGCCCAGTGGCTAGGTCTGCAATAACCTGCAATAATTTGTCGAAGAACTTTTCGGTAGAGCCACATTGGACATCTCACAGACTTTCTCTTCGGCTTTGAGATGTTACAGCTCTACCCTTTTTGGGAGCTTTTTCACCCTTCAATCCCTATCTCGACAGTCCGATGATGCTTGACAATCCCTTCCTCCCCTACATTGCCGTCATGGTGGCCGGGCTGGTGGCCGCTGTTGTGATTGGCTCGATGGCTTTCTTCAACTCCAAGCGCCCTGCTGGCTGGGAAGGCGCCGGTCGCCCGCGGTACGTGCCGCAGTACGGTCAAGACGGCGATACCCCGCCGGAGTGGGAGATTGGCTGGACGGAGAAGGCCGAGCGATGGAACGGACGGCTGGCCATGCTGGGGTTTGCCATCAGTGTTGTGGTAGAGGCCATAGTGGGCCACAGCGTGTTTGCCTCTGCACTGGGGATCCGCTGATCCCAGTTGAAAGCTGTCTGATGGCTGGAAGAATTGGAAAATGGCAGCCGGAGAGCTCCGCCTCTCTTCTTCTGGCTTTGACTAAGCCTTTGCCAGTACCCCAAGCTGGAGCTGGCCGCAGATGCAAGTCACTGCTGGCCTTCAGCCTTTACCACTGGATAATCTTTTTCTGAACAGCTGTCATGCACATGGCAACGCGGGCGTTGATCTCATCCTCAGAGCCGAAAATATCTAGCTTTTCTTTGAGCCTCTGGATACAGTTTTGTACGGTCTTCTTGCTGGTGTGAATGCGATCTGCGATGGCCTGATCGGTGAGGGCTTCTTTGCAGAGCAAGTTCAAGACCTCAATTTCTCGTTCTGTCAGCTTCGTAAGACCGCGCAACTCCCGCGGCATGCGCAATTCTCCATTCAGGGCACTTTTGGCCCCCTCCAAAAACACGGTGCGCCGTTCCATTTTGTTGACCGCGGCAAACCCACCCTGGTGTTTGCTGATCAGGCCCACCAATGGAGTGAGCAGCAGCGGCTCGCTGGAATAGGCCATCACATTCAAGGTGGGGTAGTTCTCAAAGATATGGCGCAGGAACTCTAGGCCAGGCTCGGCAGACTGCTCTCCGCTGGTTTGACCATAGAGCAGATCGGCTACAACCAAGTCCGGTTGTTCCCGCTGCAGGCGCAGGATGGCGTCCATGGGATTGGTGACCGTAATACATTGAGCATCTGCTGCAATGCGTTGCAGCCACTCACAGTTGTTTTGAGCCACCTCTGGATGATCTTCGACGATCAAAAACTTGAGCGGGGCAGTGGGGCTTTCAACCTCGGACATCAATCCACTCCTCTAGTCCAGCCTTGCAGTTTATCCTCTGCCGGGCGGGCTTGACTGAAAACTGAAATAGGTTCACCAGCAAAGCTCCCAGCAGGTTACCCTAGTGTAGCCTCAGGTAGGGGTTTAGAGGTGAACCTGGGGGGGCAGAAAAGCACAGGCTAGGCTAGAGTGTGACGTCGACTGGATCTTAACTGTGGTACCCCTGCAAGATCGCAACCCAACCACCCGCACAGCCTATGTCACTTATGCCCTGGTGATCGTTAACATCTTAATTTTTCTGTACCAGCTAACCCTGTCGCCACAAGAGCTGGCAGCTTTTTTCCGGGAGTGGGCAGTGGTACCGATAGAGTTGACGGCCAGTTTTCGAGGGGAGATCACCTCTTCGTCGCGTCCAGAATGGGTAACCCTATTCACCTCACAATTTCTGCATGGGGGCTTTCTCCACATTGGCGGGAACATGCTTTTTTTGTGGGTTTTCGGCAACAACGTTGAGGATCGCTTGGGCCATGTGCGCTACCTCATCTTTTACCTGTCTTGCGGAGCTTTGGCTGCATTAACGCAGTGGTTTTTCGACATGGGATCCCCCATTCCTTCTCTGGGCGCAAGTGGTGCCATTGCCGGCGTATTGGGAGCCTACATCCTGCGTTTTCCCCGGGCTGAGATCTTGACCCTGGTGCCCCTCGGAATTTTTACTACAACCATCTATGTGCCTGCCTGGGTGTTCCTGGGCTTTTGGTTCATCCAGCAAGCCTTCTACGGCATTGCCAGCCTACAGACGCCTACCAACATCGGTATGCAGGGTGGGGGGATTGCCTATTGGGCCCATGCGGGCGGTTTTGTGTTTGGGGCCATTTTGGGGCCGCTGATGGGGTTGTTTTCCGGCAAAAGCCCTTATGACCGCCAAATGACTTGGCAACAACGTGACAGGGATCTGTTTTGATTTGATCAGCTTTGATACTTTCTCAGTCTATTGTTAATCGGATAGCAGCGTGATGGGAGAAAGCCATGGTCAGTCTATCTGCCAAGCCTCTAACTCTGGAAGACTTTCTACAACAGCCGGAAACTCAGCCCGCCAGCGAGTTCATCAAAGGAGAAATTATCCAGAAGCCCATGCCACAGGGAAAACATAGCCGTCTCCAACTAAAACTGGGTAGCTTCATTAACGAGATGTTGGAGCCTTCTCAACTGGGAATGGCATTTCCAGAGCTGCGCTGCACCTTCGCCGGATACGCGATTGTGCCCGATATTTCTGTGATCCCCTGGGATCGGATCCCTGTGGATGAAGATGGCACCATTCAAAATCTCATCCCCTTTTGCCCTGATTGGATGATCGAGATTTTCTCTCCCGATCAAAATCCAATGAAGCTGGTCAAAAAAATCTTGATCGGCCTGGATCACGGCTGCCAAATGGGGTGGATCGTGGCTCCCGAAGAAAGGATTGTTTTCGCCTACCCTGCCGGGCAGCAGCCGACAGTACATGAGGATCCCCAAGAGGTGATCCCCACTCCTGCGTTTGCCCAAGGGATCCAACTGACAATCGCAACTTTGTTCGGCTGGATGCAAGTTCAAGCTGGCGAGAGCCACAAGTCCAATGCGGGATAGAAAAAGAGTGGATCTCCTTCCATCCCTCAATTCTCAATTCAAATTCAACATTCAGTTGTTGTAGAGGGCAGGGGCTTGGGCAACCGTCTCACCAGTTTGGGGCAGTTCCTGCCGCAGCAGCGCCACCAAAGCGTTAGTGGATTGGTCGTAGAGGCTGGTCACCAGCTTGGGATAGAGGCCAATGCCGATGATTGGGATCAACAGGCAGGCAATGATGAACACCTCGCGTGGCTCAGCATCTACCAATTCTTCGTGTTCGGTGAGCTCTTTGTTCTCTGGGCCAAAGAAAATCTGCCGCAACATCGACAGCAGGTAGATGGGGGTCAGGATCACCCCAACTGCTGCCAGGAAAACCACCACCAACCGGAAGGGGAGAGAGTAGGCATCGGTGGTGGCCATGCCGATAAACACCATGATCTCGGCCACAAAGCCGCTCATGCCGGGTAGGGCTAGCGAAGCCAGGGAGCAGGCGGTGAACATGGAGAAGATCTTGGGCATCTTCAGGCCAACGCCGCCCATTTCCTCCAGCTCCAGCGTATGGGTGCGGTCGTAGGTGGCCCCCACCAAAAAGAACAGGCTGGCCCCGATCAGCCCGTGGGAGATCATCTGCAGCATGGCGCCGC
>NZ_JANSHJ010000043.1:0-2039 GCF_047502615.1 Synechococcus sp. W60.3
CGTCGAGGCCAGCCAATTTACCGATGACACGGTTCTGACGGTCGCTGTGGCCGAGCGGCTGCTGCGGGGCGGTAGCTACGTCGATTGGTACCATGAGTACTTCCACGCCTACCCAGAGGCTGGGTACGGGAGCAGCTTCATCCACTGGGCCGAGCATCGCTGCCGTGAGCCGTACTACAGTTGGGGCAACGGAGCCGCCATGCGGGTTAGCCCCATTGGCATCGCCTGCAACACGCTGGAAGAAGTGCTGGCCCAGGCGCGGGCCAGTGCCGAGGTAACCCACAACCACCCGGAGGGCATCCGCGGCGCTCAGGCTACGGCAGCCGCCGTGTTTCTCGCCCGGTCAGGGTACACCAAGGCCGACATCAAGACGTACATCGAGCAAGAGTTCGGATACTGCCTATCCGAGCGGCTGGACGATATCCGGGAGCACTACTGCTTCGATGTCTCCTGTCAGGGCTCGGTGCCCCAGTCGATCATCGCGTTCCTAGAGGCAGACGGTTTTGAAGACGCGGTGCGCAACGCCATCTCCCTTGGTGGAGACGCAGACACCATGGCCTGCATTGCCGGGGGCATTGCGGAGGCGTTTTTCGGCGGCGTGCCGGACGAGATCGCATCCCAGACGCTGGCCGTTTTGGACGAGCGGTTGCACGGCGTTGTGTGCGAGTTCCAAGAGAGGTTTGCGGATCGCCTGACCAGGGGCTGCACCTGATGGCCAAGGTGTGTGGTTTTTGGGTTTTGGGTTGCCTTGTCGCCCTCTCGCTCCGTCAACTGCTCCAGGTTGGATTTACCGGTAAGCCGCCTCTGGGTTGGCTTCATGGCCGTAGAGATAGCTGAGAACCGAGTTGCGCAGGCGGTAGTACTGCGGATCTTCAAGAATCCGCTCGCGATCCCGAGGGCGCGGGAAGGGGATGGTCACGATCTGCCCGATGGTGGCTGCAGGGCCATTGGTCAAAGGACTCCGTCCCGCTGGCGCGAAAGGACTCCGTCCCGCTGGCGCGATCAGCACCAGGCGGTCGGCCAAAAACAGCGCCTCATCAATGTCGTGGGTAATCATCAAAACCGTGCAGCGATGTTCATCCCAAATGCGCAACAGCTCCTCTTGAAGCTCCTCTTTGGTAATGGCATCCAAGGCCCCGAAGGGTTCATCCAAAATCAGCACTTCTGGACGGATGGCCAACGCACGAGCAATGGCTACCCGCTGTTTCATCCCTCCCGAAATTTGCGAGGGATATTTCTGAGCGGCTTCCCCCAGCCCCACCAAATCCAAATGTTCTTCCACAATTCGATGCTTTTCCGACTGGCTCTTTTGGGGAAATACCGACCAAACGGCCAAATAAACATTTTCATAAACCGTGAGCCAAGGCAACAGGGCATACCCTTGAAACACTACCATGCGCTCCGGGCCAGGAGCTGTAATCGGCTGCCCTTTCAGCTTCACCGAGCCACTGGTGGGCTGGGCAAATCCGGAAACCATATTCAGCAGGGTGGTTTTGCCACAGCCGGAATGCCCAACCAAGCAGACAAACTCTCCCTCGTTCACACTGAGGTTGATATCTCGCAAGACGGGATAATCCCCCTTGGGAGTTGAGTAGGTCTTGCTGACATTCTCAAGGCTTAGGTAGGGTTCTGCGGCTACGTTCGCTGGGGTAGAGGTTGTCAAGAGGGCAGTCATCGTAGGGTGCTCCAACTCATGATTTTCTCACAACGGGGAATGTGCTTTTGCAAGGGCGCCCAAGTGGGTATCTAGAGCAACACAGGACGACGATCTAAGGCAACCTCGGCTACATAAATATCGTGCTTAATCGCCAAACTGTTGAGGTAGGCCAGGGGATCCTCACCATTAAAGGGGATCCCATCGAACAACTGAATGGGCTGCCTTTGGTAGGAGACATCCAGTCCCAGCTCGCGGGCTGCCGTGCTGAACACCCCCACCTGACATACCCGCTCCACGATCTCCACCCAGTTGCGGGGGAAGGGCAGCTCCCCCCAGCGGGCCATTTGGGTCATCATCCACAGATGCTCGGTGCGGCTGGGAC
>NZ_JANSHJ010000043.1:3155-4416 GCF_047502615.1 Synechococcus sp. W60.3
GGGTGACCATGAGGGTGGTCATCTGGTGTTCTTCGCAGATGCGCATCAACTGCTCTTGTAAGTTCCCCCGCGTGAGCGCGTCCAAAGCGCCAAACGGCTCATCCAGCAGCAACACTTTGGGCCGCAAAGCCAGGGCACGGGCAATGGCCACCCGCTGCTTCATCCCCCCGGACAATTGGGCTGGGGGCTTATCTGCGGCATGGCGCAAACCCACCAGATCGATGTGCTCTTCTACGATCTGCTGACGCTCCGCCGGAGAATGGTTTTTAAGAACGGCATTCACCGCCAGCGCAATGTTTTGCCGAACCGTTAGCCAAGGCAAAAGCGAGTAATGCTGAAACACCACCTTGCCCTGAAAAGGAGGCGTGAGAATTTCAACCGGCACATTCAGGACCGGCACATTCAGGTAGGCACGGCCCGAGAGAATGCGGGCCAATTCTTCGCGGTTGGCTGGATCGTCACACCATTGCTGCGCTTCCATCACCGCCATCAAAGTGGCTTGTGTGGCCCTGGGGTTTTGTTCTACCCAGTCGGCGCGAATGGCCAAGTATTCTTCGGGGTGAAAGGGCCAAATCTGTTGAGTAAGAGCCGCGATGAACCCAATTCCATCCGCCACAATTCGGTAGGGCCAGGGATCCCCAGTGCTAAAAGCATCCATGGTGCCATTGCGCATCCCCTGCACCGTCTCGGCAGAGGGCACCGTCAGGAGGTCAATGTCTTGATCCGAATCCACTCCCCCGGCGGCAAGCCAGTAGCGGATCCAAAAATCTTGATTGGCATTGATTGGCATTGGGAAACGTGTAGGCAGCTTTGAACTTGCGCCCGTTGCTGGCGCTGAAATTTTTGATGTAATCCGCGGCTCCGGAGATATCCAGCCCCAAGCCCTTGCCAACGTGCATTCCGGCAATGGCAATTCCGTTCCCCTGGGTGATCAACTGACACAGAACTGCCATACGCACCGGTTGATTGTTGGTGATGGCGCCGATGTGGATCATGTGAGGCATCGGCATCTGCCACATGCCGCCGTCAATGCCTCCACCTGCCGAGCCAATAACCACATTGTCACGGGCTGCCGGCCAACTGGCCTGCTTCAACACCTCTACACCAGTCATGCCATGCTTGTCGAAAAAGCCCTTTTCCTTGGCGATGATCAGGGGGGCAGACTCCACAATCGGTATAAAGCCTAACCTGAGATTGGGGGTTTCTGGGCCGCTGGCCTGGGCAACCCAGTAGCCTGTGCTGGCCCGTGCTAAGCTGCCAC
>NZ_JANSHJ010000043.1:4426-8122 GCF_047502615.1 Synechococcus sp. W60.3
TTTTTGGAGTTTTTGAGAAGCGAGCTATGTCCGAAGCTAGATGCGAGGAAGGTTGTGATTATGGACAATTTAAATATCCACAAGAGTCGGGAAGTTGAGGAATTGATTAGGGGGACAGGAGCACGAATCCTATACCTGCCTGTGTATGCGCCGGAGTTGAATCCCATTGAGATGATGTGGTCAGTGTTGAAGCATTTTATTCGGCAGCTTTGCAGAATTGGGAAATATAGCATGGAGCAGATAGTGAAGACTTCTTTACTACTGATCAATCCATCCTCCTTCCGAAGTTGGTTTGCTAAGTGCTGCTATTGTACCCCTTGAGCCCTTAACAGGCTGTAACATGGCCGATCCTCAACATAGTGTTCAGAACCATTCAAAAGGCGCAAGGCTGACAGTCTCTATCAACCCGATGTGAGCAGAAAGCTCGGCCCAGCCTTTTTTAACTCGATGGGATCCCGCGAATGGGCAGGATTTCTGCTACACAAGAAACACGTCTGTGTTGACCTGAGCCGAGACTAGGCCCTCTTGATTTTCAGGCTGTTCAAGTAGGCCTGGGGATCCTGGGGGTCAAACACCACACCATCGAAGAAACGCTCCGTTCCCCGCGAAGTGTTGTTGGGAATATTCTTCACTCCCAGCGCTTGGGCAGCCTCCCGCCAGAGATCTTCGCGGTTCACCTCATCCACCAGACGGCGGGCAGTATCCAAATCCTTGAGGAAGCGAGCGTGGAAGCCCCAACGCAGCGATTCGGTCAAGAACCACAGGTCATGGCTCTTGTAGGGATAAGAGACGCTGCCCCGCCCATCTTCCCAGTACAGAGGCCCGGCGTTGAAATCTTGAACAGCCGGCTTGCCATCTCCCAATTCGTACTTGCCCTGGAAGGGAGGCGTGAGAACCTCGACCGGCACATTCAGATAAGCGCGCCCCGAAAGGATGCGCGCCAGCTCTTCACGGTTGGCCGGATCGTCGCACCATTGCTGCGCTTCCATCACAGCCATCAAAACTGCTTGTGTGGCTCTGGGGTTTTGCTCCACCCAGTCGGCGCGAATGGCCAAGTATTCTTCGGGGTGAAAAGGCCAGATCTGCTGGGTGAGGGCCGCCATAAAGCCGATCCCATCGGCCACAATCCGGTAGGGCCAGGGATCCCCGGTGCTAAAAGCATCCATGGTGCCATTGCGCATTCCCTGCACCGTTTCGGCAGAGGGAACCGCCAACAGGTCGATGTCTTGATCCGGATCTACCCCCCCAGCAGCAAACCAGTAACGGATCCAAAAATCTTGATTGACGTTGGGGAAGGTATGAGCGGCCTTGAATTTGCGTCCGTTGCTGGCGCTGAAATTTTTGATGTAGTCTGCAGCTCCAGAAACATCTAGCCCCAAACCCTTGCCAGCATGCATTCCGGCAATGGCAATCCCGTTGCCTTGGGTGATCAGCTGACACAGAACTGCCATGCGCACCGGCCGATTGTTGGTGATGGCGCCAATGTGGATCATGTGAGGCATCGGCATCTGCCACTGGCCACCGTCGATTCCCCCACCCGCTGAGCCGATGACCACATTGTCCCGGGCTGCCGGCCAACTGGCCTGCTTCAACACTTCTACACCAGTCATGCCGTGCTTATCGAAAAAGCCCTTCTCCTTGGCGACAATCAGGGGGGCAGACTCCACAATCGGAATAAAACCCAGCCTAAGGTTGGGGGTTTCCGGGCCGCTGGCCTGGGCAACCCAGTAGCCTGTGCTGGCCCGTGCTAAGCTGCCACTCACGAGTCCACCCACGGTGGCCGCACCCGCAGACAGCAAAAAGTTACGACGTGACGTCATGCTCACCTCATCGAAAGGATATGTGAAGGCAAGATGGAAGCTTTCCGGTTCAAGTCGCCTAACCCATGGATTTCCTTCGTGAAATCTCAAGAAATCCTTAAATCTCAGCTTGGTTGATATCCTAAGGGTAAATAAATATAGAAACAATACAATTATTATTTTGGTAAGCATAGACTTCCGTTTATCATTTTTGCGATGGCTTAGGTCTCAATGGCGTTTCCTCCAACGGCGGCTTGCTCTGGGCAAAACAGCTCAACAGATTGGGGATCCCTGCCCCATGCCGGCTATCACTGGGATGGCTGCACAGAGCGGTTTTTTGAGGGCTGGTACAGCCGCGTCACCTTGCCCGGGGATCCGCCCATTAGCTTTGCCTTCATGTACGCCATCGATCCCAAGCGCGGGGGCATGGCTCAGGTGTTGGGGCCGGAGGAGGAGCTGCATTGGCGCACCTTCCCCAATCCCCGCCGCTTTTGGGCCAGCTCAACCCATCTGGCCTTGGGGCACTCAGGGATCCCAGGCCCCGGCTGTCGCGGCCTTCAGGATCCCTTCACCTTCTTCCAGCGCACCGCCAGCGGCTACCAATACACCGCCCACCTCAACCAGGGGATTTTGCCGGATCCCTTGGTCTCTGAGCCTATTCGCTGGCTCTACCGCATTCAACCTCGTTTTGCCTATGGGATCCCACCCCGAGCCACCATGGGAGCCTGGTCTTATCTGCCCATCTTTGAGCCGGGCTGGCAGATCCTCATGAGCCATGGCTTGGCCACCGGCTGGGTGGAGTGGAGAGGCAGGCGCTATGCATTTCAGCAGGCTCCCGCCTACGCCGAAAAAAATTGGGGTCAAAGCTTTCCTCGCCGCTGGTTTTGGATCCAGTGCAACGCCTTTCCCCAGCATCCCGGTCTCAGCCTCACCTGTGCCGGAGCTGAGCGGCAGGTGCTCACCCGCCCCGAAGAAGTGGCCCTGATCAGCTTGCATGGATGGGGATCCCAGCCCTTTTTGGAATGGCGGCCTGGGCAAGCTCATCTGACTTGGCAAGTGGATCCCTGGGGATCTTGGCGAATCCGGGGAGAGAGCGCCCTCTGGTGTATTCGGCTGGAAGGGCACACGGGACGGCCTGGCCAAACTGTATTCACTCCTGGCCCAGAAGGGATGCAGCGCAACTGTCGGGATACCCTAGCAGGACATCTGCACCTGCAGCTTTGGCAGCGCAACGGCCAAGTCTGGACGCCGGTGATCAAGGCCACCAGCTCCCAAGCCGGCCTGGAAGTGGGGGGAGAAGTCCGGCAACCTTGGCAAGGGCAATGTTAACGCTGGCGGATATCTACACCCCCGTTGGACTTTCCAAAAAACGCTCTTGTGCTAGAATGCCTAAGCCACATTGATAGATGTCCATCTCTGTCTCTGGATAGTACTGGATAGTATCTGAGTAACTATGGACAGATAGTATGGACAGACAGTCAACCGTGGTTGGCCCGCCCCTTTTGCGCCTGTAGCTCAGTGGACTAGAGCACGTGGCTACGGACCACGGTGTCGGGAGTTCAAATCTCTCCAGGCGCGTCACGATCCCAGATGATTTTTCGTCTGGGGTATTTACCGTCCCTTAGTTGGCCTGAATCCTGTGTTAGGATTAGGCCTATCAAGTCCGCCTTGATGCAGGCGTAGGGAGCCCGAGGATCATGTTTGAACGCTTTACGGAAAAAGCCATCAAGGTGATCATGCTGGCCCAGGAGGAGGCCAGACGGTTGGGTCACAATTTCGTTGGCACCGAGCAAATCTTGTTGGGGTTAATCGGCGAGGGCACTGGGGTCGCCGCCAAAGTTCTCAAGTCCATGGGAGTGAACTTGAAGGACGCCCGCATTGAAGTCGAGAAAATTAT
>NZ_JANSHJ010000043.1:8292-8925 GCF_047502615.1 Synechococcus sp. W60.3
TGGAAAACCTGGGGGTGGATCTGTCCAAGGTGCGCACCCAGGTGATCCGCATGTTGGGCGAGACCGCCGAAGTGACGGCAGGGGGTGGGTCTTCCAGCCGCACCAAGACGCCAACCCTGGACGAATTCGGCTCCAACCTCACCCAATTGGCCCAAGAGGGCAAGCTGGATCCCGTGGTGGGTCGGACGCGGGAGATCGAGCGCGTGATCCAGATCTTGGGCCGCCGCACCAAGAACAACCCCGTTCTTATCGGGGAGCCGGGCGTGGGCAAGACCGCCATCGCCGAAGGTCTGGCCCAGCGCATCGTGCAGGGGGACGTGCCCGACATCTTGGCCGACAAGCGGGTGGTCAGCCTGGATATCGGCCTGTTGGTGGCTGGCACCAAGTACCGCGGCGAGTTTGAGGAGCGCCTCAAGAAGATCATGGATGAGATCCGCAACGCCGGCAACATCATCCTGGTCATCGACGAGGTGCACACCCTCATTGGAGCCGGGGCTGCCGAAGGGGCCATCGATGCCGCCAACATCCTCAAGCCGGCTTTGGCCCGCGGCGAGCTGCAGTGCATCGGCGCCACCACGCTGGATGAGTACCGCAAGCACATCGAGCGGGATGCCGCCCTGGAGCGTCGCTTCC
>NZ_JANSHJ010000043.1:8935-13888 GCF_047502615.1 Synechococcus sp. W60.3
CTGGATGAGTACCGCAAGCACATCGAGCGGGATGCCGCCCTGGAGCGTCGCTTCCAGCCCATCATGGTGGGCGAGCCGAGCGTTTCAGAGACGATCGAGATCCTGTTTGGCCTGCGGGAGCGCTACGAGCAGCACCACAAGCTGAAGATCTCCGATGCCGCCTTGGATGCGGCAGCCAAGCTGGCCGACCAGTACATCTCCGACCGCTTCCTGCCGGATAAGGCCATCGATTTGATCGACGAGGCTGCTTCGCGGGTGCGCCTGATCAACTCTCAACTGCCCCCGGCGGCGCGGGAGCTGGATCAAGAGCTGCGGCGAGTGCTCAAGGAGAAAGACGCTGCGGTGCGGGCCCAGAACTTCGACAAGGCTGGTGAGCTGCGGGATCGGGAGATGGAGATCAAGCAGCAGATCCGCGCCATTGCCGCTGCTAAGAAGGCGGAAGAAAGCAGCCGCAGCGAGATGCCCGAAGTAACCGAAGAGGACGTGGCCCAAGTGGTCAGTGCCTGGACGGGGGTGCCGGTGGCCAAGCTGACGGAAAGCGAGTCGGTGAAGCTGCTGAACATGGAAGAAACCCTGCACCAGCGCATCATCGGCCAAGACGAAGCGGTGCGGGCCATCTCCCGGGCCATCCGCCGCGCTCGGGTGGGGCTGAAAAATCCCAACCGCCCCATCGCCAGCTTCATCTTCTCCGGCCCAACAGGGGTGGGCAAAACCGAGCTGACCAAGGCTTTGGCAGCTTACTTCTTCGGTTCTGAGTCGGCCATGATCCGCCTCGACATGTCGGAATACATGGAGCGGCACACGGTCAGCAAGCTGATCGGATCCCCGCCGGGCTATGTGGGCTACAACGAGGGGGGTCAGCTCACAGAAGCGGTGCGGCGCCGCCCCTACACGGTGGTGCTCTTCGACGAGATCGAGAAGGCGCACCCGGATGTGTTTAACCTATTGCTGCAAATCCTGGAGGATGGCCGCCTGACCGATGCCAAAGGCCGCACGGTGGACTTCAAGAACACCCTGATCGTGATGACCTCTAACATCGGCTCGAAGGTCATCGAGAAGGGCGGCGGCAGCCTCGGCTTCGAGTTCAACACCAACGACGAGGATGCCAACTACAACCGCATCCGCAACCTGGTGAATGAGGAGCTGAAGCAGTACTTCCGTCCGGAGTTCCTCAACCGCGTGGACGAGATCATCGTCTTCCGGCAACTGACCAAGGATGAGGTGAAGCAGATTGCCGACATCCTGCTCAAGGAAGTGTTTGACCGCATGACGGAGAAGAAAATCCGCCTTACGGTCAGCGACCGCTTCAAAGACTTGGTGGTGGAGGAGGGGTATAACCCCAGCTACGGGGCACGCCCGCTGCGCCGCGCCATCCAACGCCTGCTGGAAGACATCCTGGCGGAAGAGATCCTGACTGGGCATGTCCGGGAGGGATCGGAGGTGCTCATCGATGTGGATGAGGAGCGCAAGCCCAAGGTGCTGGTCACGGAGCCGGAGCGGGTTCTCTTGCCTCAAGGGGCGGAGTAAAGCTGGCTTTGAGAGGTCCTCAGACTGCAAGGGATCCGTTGGGATGCTGCGGATCCCTTGTGGTCCTCAAGTGTTGTTTTTCTGGTGTTTTTCAGTTGAACAGACCCAGGCGTAGGAGATCTCTGGCATGGTGCAATCGACCTACTACTACTATGGCGGCGCTCCGGTTCGTACCCCACCCCCAGATTTGGCTTCGCTGCTGCTGCAGGAGCGCATTGTCTACCTGGGCTTGCCCCTTGCAGAGGAGTCGAATGCCAACGTCACCAAGCTGATCATCGAGCAACTGCTGTATCTGCAGTACGAGGATCGGGAAAAGCCGATCAAGATGTACATCAACTCGACGGGCACCTATAACTACGACACAGCGGCCTTTGCCATTCTGGACACCATGAACTACATCAAGCCGCCTGTGCATACTATCTGCATCGGCAATGCGATTGGGATGGCGGCCATGTTGTTGGCTGCAGGGGCCAAGGGATTTCGGGCCAGTTTGCCCAATGCCACCATCGTGCTCCATCAACCCTACGGTGGCACCCGCGGACAGGCCAGCGACATTGAAATTCGCACCCGCGAGATTCTGACTTTGCGCAACATGATGCTGGAGCAACTGTCCCGCAGCACGGGCCAGCCTATGGAGCGCATCAAGAAGGACACGGAGCGGCTATTTTTCATGACACCAGAGGAAGCCAAAGCCTACGGCCTCATCGATCAGGTGCTGACCAGTTCCAAAGTCTTGCCGAGGTTAGCAGCAGCCAAAAACTGAAGCAGAGGGATCCGTCGATGGTTCAAGTTCCCGTACAGCCTTTGACGGTGGGGGAGTACCTACGCCTCACGGACGGGCTTTATGAAGGATGGGTTGAACCTGAAGACGGGTCCATTCGGGAAGCCGAGGAGCGTATGAACACCCTCATTGAGCTGTTTCTGGTTGCGGAATTGCCCAAGTTTTTGCCCATCCAACGCCTCAGCTTGGGCCAAGTTGAGGTCGAAGTGCCCGCAGCCAAGGCTCGGTTGCGCAATCCAGAGGTGATGGCTTTACATCCCGCTATGTGAGCTTGCTGGGAAACGGTCGCGGAACCATTCGGCTGCCCATGCCCCCGCCGCTGCTGGTGGAGGAGGTGGTTTGCCCCGGAGTGGACCATGAAAAACGCGATGATCAAGACAAGCGCAAAGATTATGCTGCCCGTGGGATCCCAGTGGATCCAGCCAAGCAGTCCGTTTCCGCGGTGCGCTGGGTTGGCGGAGAATACGAAGGCGAGGTCAAAACTGGATCTGGACGCATTGTTTCCTCGGTTTTGCCCCAGCTGGATTTGAGCGCGGAAGATATCTTACAAGCGCGTCGTTCTGTGTTTCATACTTTGCCAGGAGAAACTTATGCCGATTGGAGTGCCTCGGGTTCCCTACCGTTTGCCCGGCGAGCCCTATAGCCAGTGGATTAGCCTTGACGATCGCCTGTACCAAGAGCGGATTTTGTTTATCGGCGAGCCCATTGACGATAGCTTGGCCAATACCATCGTGGGGGTGATGCTCTACCTCAACTCGCAGGATCCGCAAAAGGACATTGTGATGTACATCAATTCTCCCGGGGGCTCTGTGACGGCGGGCATGGCCATCTACGACACCATGAACCACATCAAGCCAGATATCGTTACGGTTTGCGTGGGCCAAGCGGCTTCGATGGGAGCCTTTTTGTTGGCTGCTGGCACCAAGGGCAAGCGGTTTGCCCTGCCCCACTCCCGCATCATGCTGCACCAGCCTTCGCTGGGCACGATCCAAGGCCAAGCCAGCGACATTGAAATTCGCGCCCGCGAAACTCTGCGAGTCAAACGACGCATGAACGAGATCTTGGCGCAAACCACCGGCCAACCGCTGGAGAAAATCGAGCGGGATGTGGAGCGAGACTTTTACCTCTCGGCCACGGAAGCTCAGGCTTACGGCATCGTAGATCGGGTGATCCAAGAGCGCTCGGAAGCCATGGCCAGCTAAAGGGATCCCCCCCTTTCCCCCAGCAACAGGTCGAGGGGTTGGGAAAGGTTGGGAGGGATCCCTTCAAGGGGTGGAGTTCAGTGGACAACGCTAGGAGAACCGGTCGGATGGGCCAACGGCTCTGGAGTGCAGGACTGGGCTGCTGCGCGGGTCTGCTGCTGCTTTGGCCGGAAGCTTGGGCACTGCCCCCTGCCGATGAGATCCCGGAAGAGGTGCTGCGGGCGCAGCCAGATTTGCGGGCTCGCTCTCCGGTCGATAATCAGCCCCTCACCGCCGACGAAGCTCTAGAACTCCAGGAAGCCTTGGCAGCTCGGCCCGAAACCGGATCCGTCTCCCCCGAGGTGGAACGGCTGATCTTTTTGCTCAGGCTGCGCAAAGGGTTTCGAGATCTGTTTCCCTTCCTGTTTTGAAGGTTCAGACCTGAAGAGGAGCCGGTGGGATCCCTTTTTGGTAACGGTAGGGTCCGGCGCGGGATCCCCAGGTTTGTTGGCCAGTGGCGGCGTCAAAGCCCCGATCCCAGGTGATGAATTCGCTGGGGGTGAGGTCGAACTCGATGTGGATATAGGTGCTATCCCCGGGGTTCAGACGACATTCTCCACCTGGCAGCATTTCGCCGTGGTAGCAGTCTGGGCGCTTTTCCACCAAAATGCGACAACCGGGCAAATGCTCCAGGTCGGCCAAGGAGAGCTGCGCCAAGCGCTGCGGATCCTGAGAGGCACCTGCCCAAGCTGCTTGATCCCGCAATTTGTAGTTCTCGATCCGCAAGGGATCCCCCAATACCTGGAGCACCCGGCTGCGATAAAACTGGCCCGGCGTGTGCTGGTTAAATTGCTCGGTAAAAAAGCCGATCCCCTCCAAGAACAGGTGGGGAAGGCGCACGTACCAAAGGCTGACCGGCACAAACCACACCGGCTCTGCCATCGCCTGGGCGCGGTTGCTGTAGTAGCCCTCCAGCCAATCGGCCAAGGTGTACAAGTCGGAATTGGATTTTTCGTCTACCATAGGGAGCTATGACAAAACTTACCCCCAGCTCTAGCTATAGCATTGCCCTGCGCATTCGCCTGCTCAACCAGCCGGGAGCCCTAGCCCGCGTCACCCAGGCCATTGCGGAAGTGGGAGGCAGCCTCAGCCAGATCGACCTCATCCACCAATCCCCTGCGGAGACGGTACGGGAGATCGCGGTGGATGCCGTCAGCAGCGAGCATGCCCAGCAAATTCGCGCCGCCGTGGCTGCCCTACCCAATGTGAAAGTGGAGCGGGTGGTAGATCGCACCTTTGAGCTGCATCGAGGGGGAAAACTGCAAGTGGTGGCCAAAAGCCCCCTGGAGAGCGCCGCCGATCTGGCCATGGCCTACACGCCGGGGGTAGGGCGGGTTTCCCTAGAAATTGCTGCCAACCCTGCCGCGGTCTATGAGTACACCATCAAGGGCAACAGTGTAGGCA
>NZ_JANSHJ010000044.1:0-12029 GCF_047502615.1 Synechococcus sp. W60.3
CCTCCTCTTCCACCACCTCTCCTGCCAGCCAGTAGTAGGCCTTGCCGCGGGGATCTACCCGTTTCTCGTAGAGATCCGTGTACTTGCGCCAGGCCAGGCGGGCCAAGACCATGCCGCGTATTTCAGCCAACCCTAGCGGGGGGACATTGACGTTCAACAGCATCGGCTTCTCTAAAGGCTTCAGGCTCAGCTTCTCTAGCAGCATCAGCACCACCTGGGCCGCCGGCTGAAAATCCTGGTGGGTAAAGCTGGCCAGGCTCACGGCTAGGCTGGGGATCCCTTCCAGCAGCCCTTCCATGGCCGCTGAGACAGTGCCGGAGTAGAGCACATCGGTGCCCAAGTTGGCCCCCTGGTTGATGCCGGAAATCACCCAGTCGGGAGGATGCTGCAGCAGGCCATCCAAACCCAGCTTGACGCAGTCCGAAGGTGTGCCTGAACAGGCCCAAGCTTGCACCTCTGGCGGAAACCCCTCCCGCACCGGCTCTAGCCTTAGAGGTTTGTGCAAGGTTAGGGCATGGCCCGTGGCCGAGCGCTCCCGATCTGGACAGACCACCGTTACCTGGTGCCCGCCTATCTGAGCCAGCGCTGCCGCCAAACACCGCACCCCGGCCGCTTGGATGCCGTCATCGTTGCTGACGAGAATGTTCATCAGTGCCACCCCTCACCCATCCCTGGCCATCCTTCCCTTCGACCAAGCTCGGCTGCCTCCATGATGCCCTCTGCTGCCAAGCCTACAGCCGGCCGGAAGCCAAGACAAAGCCTGAGAAGCGCAGCCTAGCATGTTATCATTGAGTGTAGTCTTACGGACAATATCCGTAGAGGTACGGTGTCGTTCAGTAAATCTTGAGGGTCATTATGAAGCTAAGGTAAAGCTCGTCTTCTTCCTCTTGTGGGGGCTGCCAATGGCGTCTTTGGTGGAGGGAAGAGCCCAATGTAGCCCCTGAGGTTGCTCAATCGACAGGAAGTCTATCCCATGTCCCTAGTTTCCATTGCATCGGCAGCAGAGGCTCAGGAATGGCGGGAACTCCGCCAGTGGGCCGAAGAGCACTACCGCTCTCGTACGTTTCCTAAAGATGTGCGCATTCCAACTCGTCCGGGATTGGTGTACATCCCCCAAGAGGGCGTGGTGCGCCTGGTCAGCCAAACGCCGGAGCGGCGGGAGGTTTTTGTCGGGTTTATCACGCCCGGGGTGCCCTTTGAGCTGAGCAACCCGGAGCGCTTTGAGCTAAAAGCCTGCACCCATGTCGATCGCACGACGGTGATGTGGTTTTACTGGCAGGATTTGGAGCAGTGGCCCTATCTGCACCAGAAAATTCAAGAAAGCTTCCGCCAGCAACTGCAACGCAAGTTGCTCTGGCTGGGCAACTTGGGCCAGCGTCGGGCCATCGACCGCCTGAAGGGCTTTTTGACCTTGTTAATCGACGAGTATGGGCAGCCCTGTGAGCAGGGGATGTACCTCCCCTGGCCCCTCACCCACGCCCAGATCGGGGATGCCATTGGTGCCACCCGCGTGACGGTTACTCGCCTGCTGGGATCCCTGCGCTCGAAGGGGTTTGTGCAGGTGCTGGATCAAAACTTAATCTGCATCCCCAACGGGGTGAAGCTGCAGCCGACGCCAAAAAAGGCGGCCAGCGCCTGACCCTGCGATTTCAGTGCAATTTCAAAGTGCTCTGGTAAGCCGATGGGCCTACAGCTCCACTGTCGTGTTTGGGGAGAAGGGATCCCTTCCCTGCCCATCTTGCTGCTCCACGGCCATCCGGGCAATGCCGACTGCATGGAAGTCTTTGCCGAGGCGGTGGCAGGGATGCACCCCTGTGTGGCGCCGGATCTGCGCGGCTACGGGCGTTCGCAGGTGCGGGATCCCTTTGAGATGTCGGCCCACCTGGAGGACTTGCAGGAGCTGCTGGATCGCCTGGGCTGGCAGGAGTGTCTGCTACTGGGCTGGTCTTTGGGCGGGATCCTAGCCCTAGAGTTGGCTTTGCGCCTACCCCAGCGGGTCAAAGGCTTGATCCTAGTAGCCAGCGCTGCCTGTCCCCGCAGCAACCATCCCCCTACCGATTTTTGGGATCAGCTCAACACCGGCATTGCTTCGCTGCTCAACTGGCTTTGGCCCGGCTGGAGTTGGAACATCAACACCTTTGGCCGCCGCTCTCTCTACCGCTACCTAATCCAGAGACATACCCCGAGAACCTATCGCTACCTGGCCCAGGCAGCTTTGCCGGCTTACCTGCATACCTCTCCTCAGGCTCGCCAAGCCCTACGCGCTGCCCTTCGACAGGGCTACAACCGCGAGGGAGAGCTGCACCGCCTGCACCTACCGGTTTTGATTCTGGCTGCGGAGCAGGATTGCCACATCACTGTTGCCAGCAGCCTAGCCACGGCTCGCCTTCTCCCCCAGTGCACCTGCATTGTCTATCCCAACGTGGCCCACCTCTTTCCCTGGGAGATCCCTGAGCAAGTAGGGCAAGATCTGCGCCGCTGGCTGAGGGCTCAGGATTGGGCCAAGGGAGGCTCTTGCAAAGTCCCCTCAGAGGGCGGGGCGGCCTCCTGAACTTGGGCTAACCTACGCAGCCGAGCAAAGGCCTCTTCCTCCAGGTGGATTTGCTGCTGCTGCTGTTCCTCCGGGGTGCGCAGGCGTTTTCCCAGCGGCTGTTGCAGCGTGCCCAAAAGCAAGGGCTTGGAAACCCCCGGCTCAGGGTGGATGACGGTGCGGGCCTGCAGGGTAAACACCGGCGAACCGGTGGAGAAGCGGCCTGAGGATGCCAGATCGCTAGCCGCCTGCTTGAGCGTGAGGATCAGCTGTTCGGGGGTGATGTCCGGACTGACGGCGATGACCGCCCGCTCCGCCCCTTGGTCGTAAACCGTGGTGTAGGGAGCAGCTCCGGGGATGCGGGAGCGAAAGATCGGCCCCAAACTGAGGGCAAAACAGCCCGCCGTCAAAACCAGCGTAAAGGCCGTGTAGCCCACTAGCGAAAACTTCCAAGGCCAGTTGCGTATCCAGGCCAGCAGAGTGAGCAGCGCCAGGAAGACCGCTACTCCCAGCCCCACCTGGCTGGCAGAGGCGAAGAAAGATTGCAAAGAGCCATCCATCATTCGCAAACTACCTCTTGTTGACCCCAGAACTGCCGGCGGCTATGTGCATTTTAGATCCATTTCTTTATGC
Source organism: Synechococcus sp. W60.3 (assembly GCF_047502615.1). Lineage (NCBI taxonomy): Bacteria > Bacillati > Cyanobacteriota > Cyanophyceae > Synechococcales > Synechococcaceae > Synechococcus > Synechococcus sp. W60.3. Next base: position 3,164 of record NZ_JANSHJ010000044.1, read on the forward strand.
TACTAAATCAGCATTGCTGTCAAGAAGGACGCTGAAAAAATGCGAAGAAAACGAACCACGGTACTAGCGAAAGGACTATAATGCCGGCGAAGCGGCTTGAGAGCTGTCGGCATGTCATCTTCAACTCTATCTGAAGGAGCGCATCACAGGCTTGATTCTACGATCCCTCGGTAGCCCTACGGATCGCAAGAGAGTCACTGTTCACCCTTGGCAACCTCACTGCCGGGATCCTCAGCGAATACCACGACGTCATTAGCAGCTCTGTGCTGCTGGAAAAGCTGCAGGCCTTTCGGGTTGTCTACGAAGAGGCTGTTGCCCGCCTACAGAAGCCCTCCTTCCGGATTGCCACCATTGGCACCACCTCTTCGGGTAAATCCACTATTGTGAACGCCCTCATTGGCCGGAAAATCGCGCCTATTGAGGCCCAGGAGATGAGTGCCGGGATCCTGCGGATTAGGCACAGCGAGCGGAGCAGGCTAGTTATCCACAATACCGAAGGAGCTACCTGGGAATGCGGCACGTGGGAAGACCTGAGGGACGAAGAAATCTACAGCCGGCTCAAGCTGACGATGGAGGCCTACCACCAAGAGCGGCGGAAGAAGAGGAAGAAGGAAGATGAAGCCAAGGTGGTTATCCCTCAGATAGACGTTGAGTGTCCGCTCCTTCCTGTCAGGGCTTCTTCTCTGTTAAACCTGCCTGAGGGCTTACAGGTTGAGATTTATGACCTGCCTGGCCTGAACTCAATCCAAGATAGAACAAGCCTCAGGATTATCCAAGAGCATGTCAGCAAGTGTTTTAGCCTTGTTGTACTGGATTACTCTCAGACAGATTGGCAAAGACGAGAAGCTCTCTTGAGAGAGCTAAAGGATGTTGTAGAGTTTCTCCGAGGTCAAACTAGTTTGATGATCTTCTTGCTCAATAGGGTTGACATGCGGAATCAAACCGACAACCCTCTAGAGCAAAGGATCGAGGAGCTGAGGGAGGAAATTCAGGAGATTCTGGCTCTTCCAGAGCCGCCTTGCATCATTCCTCTTTCTGCTATTGCACTCTTTTATGCTCAATGTGCCTGGGGAGCTAACTCTTCTGAAGCGTCGGATGTAGATCCCAGTACCAGGCGGTGGATGGTCAGCTCTCTTTTTAAAGACTGCTATAACTTCATTAAAGCCTCTACGAGAGGTGATAAGGAGCTGAGGTCGTGGCTACTTAACCTCGAGAACAGCATCGAGGAAGGACAGGAAATATCCGAATTTTTTTCTCTGACCAAGCCCATCAGATCCCTGTTGAGCGCCAGGTCCACTGCCTATTGCTCAGCGATATTGCTCTCAAGGGTTGGGCGGTTTCCCTAGCGGCGGAATCCCAGCTTCTGCTTAAACATGGGTACCTTCAAGATGCTGTTGATGTCCTAAACTTCGAGGTCCCTCGTTTCCGGGAACTGAGCGAAAGGTGGTGTGCAGCTCTCTTGCCAGCAGATCGGCCTCAGCTCCGGACGGCCTATACGTACAAGGCTTCTGGCTTCGCTGGCCGCATCTCTAGCGAACGCATCCAGCGCATTGCTCGTCTTTCCCCATTTGATCGAGGGCTTACGCCAGAGCAGGTCTTTCTCAGAGAAAAGAATCTTTCCGTCGAGTTCCAGATGACCTATTTCCAAGAGCTGGACAAATCTTGGTATCTTGCCCAAGCTGCCCTGGCCGAATACTTGGATATCCTCAGCGAGCTCACGGAGCGCCTCGAAGGTCTCCAGTCTTTTGCTCACCTCTGTCGAGAGCTTAACCAGGCGGATCCCTACCGATTGATCCCCTCTGAACCCCCAAGTCTTTATCTACTGGCTGCCGAGTGAGAAGCTTACAGGCCTTAGCCCACCTCGCGGGCGGCCCGGACCAACAGCCCCGCCATGATCAGCCCCGCCAGGATCGAGCTGCCGCCGTAGCTAAACAGGGGCAAGGGCACCCCTGTAGTCGGCAGTAGGCCGCTGACCACGCCGATATTCAGCAGTGCCTGCCCTACCAAAAACATCAGACAGCCGCAGACCACCAGCCGGGCAGGCAGGTCGAGACAGCGCCGCATAACCCGCAAGCTGACCCAGGTGTAGGCGCTCAATAGCCCCAGGAAGAAAAGGGATCCCACCAGGCCAAACTCTTCTGCATACACAGCAAAGATGAAGTCCGTGTACTGGATGGGCAGGTAGAACAGCTTTTGTAGGGAAAGACCATAGCCTTTGCCCCACCAGCCACCTGAGCCAATAGCCAAAAGGCTCTGCACCAACTGGTAGCCGTCCCCCTGAGCATTCCCCCAGGGATCCAAAAAGGCTAAGATGCGCCGCCGCTGGTAGTCTTTGCTGAGAATGCTCACCCCAGCCGCCAAGATCCCCAGTCCCGCGGTAGCCAAGAGGGTAAAAAGGGGGAGCCCAGCCGTCCAGGCCATGACCCAGAGGGTAAGGCCGCAGATGGCGGTGGTACCCAAGTTGGGCTGGATGAGGATCCCCAGCAGCGCCAAAGCAAAGAGCCCGACCCAGACGCCGCGAAACCAGAGGGGATGGTAAAACCAACGGCCAAACACCCAGGATCCCTGCAGCACCAACAGGGGCTTGAGCAATTCCGCAGGCTGAATAATCGGGATCACCTTTAGATCCAGCCAGCGGCTGGCATCCAGGCGGGAAACCCCCAGCCCTGGCACGTGGGTGGCCCAGACCAAGCCAATGCCCAGCAGGCAGAGGATCCCCGCCCAGGGGAACCAGCGCTGCAAGGGGATGCGCACTAGGATGGTGAAGCAGACCAGCCCCAGCCCTGACCAGAGCACCTGGCGCTTAAAGAAATAGAGGCCATCGCCGGTAGTCTGCTGCGCCACCGGGTAGGAGGCGGAAAACAGCATCGCTAGTCCCATCCCCAACCAGACCAGCGTCAGCCAGCGCAGCCAGCGGGCTTCAGCATTCCAGGGATCCCACAAGGGCTTGGCAGCAGGCGCGGAAGTGGTGGCCACGGTGCTCAAAGCTGGAGTACTGGTCAAAGCTGGCACAAGCAGGCGAGAGCAAGACGGTGATGGGCTGGGCCGGATTGTCCAGGGCTTGCGCTAGGGAGCAAGCAGCTACAAAAGCCCTTTCCACCGCCACATCTAGCGTTGGCAGGATCTCGAGGTCAGTATAGCGGATCTCCTGGAGGGCCTGGGCCAGGGCAGGGGCAGCCTCCCCAATGAGCAACACGCGGGCCACCTTAGCCTGAATAAGCCGCAGCCAGGCTGAGGGGTCCCCCTGTTTGGCCCTTCCACCGGCAATGAGGATGATGGGCGGGGAGAGGGCGTTGAGGGCCACCCAGCCGGCCTCGTAGTTGGTGGCTTTGCTGTCGTTGACAAAGCGGATGGGGGTGGATCCCACCTGGATTTGGGCTACCCGCTCCAGGCGATGGGGCATGCCGGCAAAAGAGCGGATGGCTCCTTGAATGGCAGTGTTGGGGATCCCGGCTAGATGAGCAGCCGCTGCTGCCAAGAGCAAGTTCTGCAAGTTGTGTGAGCCAGGGCAGCGCTCAGCAAAGTCCTCCAGCTCCGCCACCGCTTCCCCCTGGATGTACAGCGTGCTCCCTCGCAGGAAGACATCCGCTTGCGGATCCTGCAGCGAGACCCAGTAGGTCTTTTCCCAGTCTCGCCGCCGGCGAAAGAGGTAGGGGTCCTCACCGTTGACCACCCGCCACTGGGCCCGCTCCAGTAGCCGCGCCTTAAAGCTGGCATAGCGCTCCAGCGTGCCGTGCCGCTCTAGGTGATCTGGGGTGAAAGTTGTCCACACCCCAATGCGGGGTGGGCCCCCGGGGGAGCTCTTCATCAGGCGGCTGCTGGCCTCCAGTTGGTAGCTGCTCAGCTCTGCCACGATCCAATCTGGTCGACGCTGCCCTTGCCAGATCTCCAGAGCCACTTGGGACAGGGGCAAGCCAATGTTGCCGCAAGGGATCCCTTCCAGCCCTGCTGCCTTGAACATCTCCGCCACTAGGGCCGTGGTGGTGCTTTTGCCGTTGGTGCCCGTGATCCCCACCCAAGGCAGGTGCTCAAGAAACGGCCAGGCCAGCTCCGCCTCTCCCACCACCTCGATCCCTTGCCGCCGCGCCTCTTGCAGCAGCGGGTGATCCCAGGCAATGCCCGGGCTGACCACCACCTGCTTCACTCCCGGCAGCAGTTGAAAAGGCTGGCCCAAGTGGACAGGGATCCCTTCCCGTTCCAGCTCCGCCTGCCGTTGCCGCAAGAGCTCCGAATCCTGCTCGTCCCAGACCCACACCTCTTTTCCCTGGGCCCGCAGCAGCCGTGCAGCCGACCAACCCGCGATCCCCAGTCCCAAAACCTGATGGCCCACGTCTATCCTCTTGGAACTTTGGCTTGCAGATCTGCATCTTACGGCTTTGGCCGCTCTCTAGAGCGCAGCGCGGGGCCTAGGGATCGGAGCGACAGAGAAAGGAGAGAACCTCGCCCATTAGACGGTTTATGGCTTGGTACTTCTCAGGGGAGGCTGAGAGGATCTCTGCTTCCGACTGCACATAGGTAGATGGCAACAGTTCGTTGCGGCAGTGGGAGACAAGCCCTTGCACCAATTCTGGCGTGGTTTCCAAGTGAAACTGGAGGCCGATCACTGAGCGTCCAAGCTGAAAGGCCTGGTTCTCACAGCCTTCGCTCTTGGCAAGGTGAATTGCACCAGGGGGCAGCTCGAAGGTTTCCCCGTGCCAGTGAAAAACCTCAATCGAGGGCGGGAAGCGAAAGGTTAGCTCATCAGGGGGCTGTACCCCTCGTACCGGCCACCAGCCTATTTCCTTAACACGATTTGGAAACACTCGGCTACCCATTGCGCTGGCAATCAGTTGCGCCCCCAGACAGATGCCCAAAATGGACTTGCCGGCCTCGATGGCATTGCGGATAAACTCCTTCTCCTGACCTAGCCAAGGAAATGCACTTTCGTCATTGGCACTCATGGGGCCACCCATGACGATGAGCATGTCAAATTCATCTAGGCTCGGCAATCTCGTCGATTCAAAAAACCTTGTGCCCGTTACAGGGTATTCCTTGGCTTTGAGCCAGGACTCTATATAGCCCAGACCTTCAAAGGGCACATGTTGTAAGTAATGGACACGCATGCTGATTTCGATGACTAACACCCCAGCATAGCATAGCTCCTGTAACTTCCCTGCTGATCGTAGCATTCCTAAGATATTCATGATAGGAAAATCAAAATTCTGTTCCGTTGTATAAGGAACAAAAAGAATGCACCTGACTGGCCACTCCTCTTCTCTTAACCTCTGGCTCACTTCTTCTAAATACGCCCTAACCTATTTACAGCAACGATAGTCCGCCCCATCCCAAAAAATCGCTATCCTTTGTTCTTTTTTCTCAAGTCTTAAGTACTCTATAAACGCTCTCATGCTTTGAGAATCTGCCTTATTATATACTTGCAACAGAAACTCTCTCTTGTCATAATCTAATGCCCCAAAGTAACTTCGCCTCCCCCTGATATTCTTAATATCGGCCGCAATCTGTTCTCCTTTACCCCCCACCTCTATCCACAAAGGTAACCTCATAGCGGGTGACGCTCATCTACCATAAACACTGTTAGCTCCCCCTTGTCCATCAGGAGCTTCTACTCTTTTGCCTTATGCCGTATCTCTTTTTTTGAGCAACTGCTTCCTCATTCTTCTGGGACTGCCTCTTCTAAACTTTCCTTCAGCTCATCGCAATAGCAGCAGCTTTTTATTCGGGAGAGAGATAGGGCTTTGAGCCTCGATAAGCTAGAGCAAGTCCAGCAGCTCCTTGGTTTGGGAGTATAAGTTCCGGTTGCTGATAAATCTTGATGACACTTGCAACACGTCACAGACCTAGGGGTGAGTATGGCCTTGGAGTGTTGTTTTGACAGCTAAGGCTTGCCCCAGCTCTCGGAGATCGGGGTTGCTGTCTACGAAATCCACGAGCCCCTGCATTAAATCCATCTTGCCCCCGATCACTAATCTGTATTAAGGTTGCTATGTGCTTCTGCAACAGCAGATGAAAACCACTGCTACTGGACTCCGGAGATCGGCTGGTTCTTGAGGGTGTGGCACCGACAAAAAGTAGAAACCACAGCCACCTACTTGCAGTGGTGGACTGCCGACGGGAATTTGCTTCTGGGGGAATTGAACAAGTAGGGCAGGAGCGGCAGTAGCAGCCCTCGCCCAAGTCCGTCAGGAACAGCAGCGCCTAGCCGCAAAGCTTCGGGAGTTGGGTGGCGATGGGAGAGCGCAGGGGTGGTGAAAACAAACGAAGCTGATTGTCTGTGAGGAGTTTTCTCTATGTCAGGAAAAAGAACAGCGCCTAAAAGTGGTGACGAATTAAAGCAGCGAGTTGTTGCTCTGGCACAATCTCTTGGATTGAAGACCAGCACGAAGGCTGTGGGGGCAACAGCGGTATATTGATGTGGTCATTAGCGATGAAAAAAGCGGCAAGCGACTGGGAGTGGAGTGTAAGTTTCAGGCGACGTCAGGCACAGCGGAAGAGAAGATCCCTGCAACCATTCAAGATATGGAGCACTGGCCTATTCCAGGGATCGAGGTAATTGACGGCGAAGGGTTTTCAAAGAACATGCAAGGATAACTGATGTCTACTGAGAAAGTGGTTTGGTTCAGCGATTTAGAAGATTGGTTACGTTTGTATTTTGGATTGTAACATGAGCGATTTGCTTCTTCCGCGACCTTTTCTAAAATGGGCCGGTGGCAAGACACAACTGACAGACGCCCTATTAGAGCGGATGCCGGTCTATTTCAGAACTTACCACGAGCCTTTTGTTGGGAGTGGCGCGCTTTTCTTTCGCCTGTATAGAGAATGCAAAATCAAACAGGCGATCCTTTCCGATATCAACGCTGAGCTGATAGATACTTACCTGGCTATTCGCGATCATGTTTGGGAAGTTATTCAACTACTCTCCGAATTTCCACACAATGAAAGTTTTTATTACCAGATTCGAGAGAAAGATCCTTGGTCAATGGGTCTTGTAGGACGAGCAGCGCGCATGATTTACCTGAACAAGACAGGCTATAATGGTTTGTATCGCGTCAATCGGCAAGGAAAGTTCAATGTTCCTTTTGGGCGATATAAAGCTCCAAAGTATCTAGACAAGGACAATCTTTTAGCTGCATCCCTTGCTCTACAAAATGTTGAAATTTTGTGCGTGCCATTTGATACGGTTGTTGAGAGGGCCAAGCCAGGCGACTGGGTGTATTTCGACCCGCCTTACGTTCCTGTCTCGCAAACATCAAACTTTACCTCCTATCATGCCAGTGGCTTCGGCCTAGAGGATCAAGAGCGATTACGAGACATTTGCATTGACTTAAGCAAGAATAAGGTGTACATCATGCTTTCTAATTCTGACACCGCAATCATTCGCTCTTTGTACGCTATGCCCTTCTTTGCTATTGATGAAGTTCAAGCAAACCGGGCTATCAACTGCAAGGGGACAAAACGAGGCAAAATCACGGAGCTAGTGATCACAAACTACCCTGTTGAAAGAGCGGTGCAGCTAGGCTTACTCGATCAGGGGTTGCCTTATTTGAGGGCCACCCAACACTCGCTTGCGCCTGCTGTCACTCCGCTGCGCTTCGCGGGGCAGGTGAGATCCTGAGGCAGTCGACTAGTAGGTGCGCCCGCGCCAAGAGCGGGGGCGGCTGAGGGCTGACAAGATCACCCGCAGGACAGCCAAGGGATCCGCCAGCGGCGAAGCCCAAAACGTCCAGGGGGGATCCTGATAAGAGCCGCGAATGCCCATCAGCACCCCCAGTCGCAGGGCCAGCAAGCCCAGGTTGAGCCCCAACAACACTTGCTCTGTTAGGGAAAAGGGGAACCCCAGCCCGGCCTTGATCCCCAGCCCCCCCACTGCCAAGAGTGGGATCCCTTGGGTAAGCACCAGCAGGGCCATATCCCCCCACAGTTGGGCCCTGGGGGTGGCGTCTTTCAAATCCAGGGATCGGCCCCACTCCCGCCAAGTTTCGGCCAAAGAGGTGTACATGCGCACCTTGAGCAGGTGCCGACCGTCGCAAAAAGCTACTTTAAAGCCGGCTGCCGCGATCTGCCGCACCAGGGTGACATCGTCGCAAAAGGAGGCCCGCGCCAGGGTATAGCCGTTCATGGCTTCCAGCACCGAGCGGCGCACCAACATACACTGCCCATTGGCCATCGTCCGCTCCGGCAAGTGGGGAGTCTCCCCTGCCGCCCCATAGCGGTAGATCAGGGTTGTCAAAAGAGCTGGCTGCAGCCAGCCTTCCCCCCAGTGCTGCAGGATAAACTGCGGCGCCAGGGTGATGAGATCCAGCTTTTTGGCCTGGGCAGTTTCCAGCAGCCGCTCCACCAGGCCCGGCTGGGGGCGGGTGTCGGCATCAATGCCCAAGATCCACTCAGAGGCGGGATCCGACTGGAGAAATCCATAGTGCAACGCCCAAGGGCGACCGACCCAGCCGCTGGGCAGGGGATCGTCGGTAACGAGGCGAAAGCGGGGATCCCGCGCGGCCATTTGCAGCACTTTTTCGCGGGTGCCATCCTGGGAGCGGCTATCCACCACCAGAACTTCGCGCACAACCGCTCCCTGTTGGTGCAGCCCTTCCAGACAGGGATCCAGGCGCTCGGCCTCGTTGAGGGTGGGCAGCAAGACGCTGACCAGGCCCGTCGGGAAGGGGATCCCCGCTTGGCCAGGGGGCAGAGGGGAAGGGCGCCACAAAGAGGGCAGCAGCCGCGCCAGCAACACCGCCGCCATCGGCATCTGCAGGGCCAACAAACCCAGGGCAGCCGCATCCCCCAACCAATCCGGGATCCCGTGCGTATCCATTAGAGCTACAGCCTGTTAAGGGCTCAAGGGGTACAATAGCAGCACTTAGCAAACCAA